>DASTYK010000098.1 GCA_035764935.1 Longimicrobiales bacterium
ACGGCATTCCCCTTGCTCCTGCCCTGCACTACCCGAACAAGGAACATCGGCAGTGCAATGGCGAATCCTGCCCGGCGGCATGCGGCCGCTGGGCGCAACGTGGGACGGCTCCGGCGTCAACTTCGCGATCTATTCGCGCCACGCGTCCCGCGTCGATCTCGTACTGTTCGACGCGCGCGACCCCGCACAGGAGATCGCGACACTCACACTTCCCGAACGCACCGCGCACGTCTGGCACGGCTACGTGCCCGGCGTCCAGCCCGGCCAGCTCTATGGCTACCGCGTCCACGGCGAGTACGCGCCGGAGCGGGGCCTGCGCTTCAACCCCGCGAAGCTCGTCATCGACCCGTACGCCAAGGCGATCGCGGGCGAGGTGGACTGGAGCGCGCCGGTCTTCGGCTACAAGCTGGGCGGCAGCAACGAAGACTTCGACAGGGACGATCAGGACAGCGCGTGGGGCATGCCGAAGGGCGTCGTCGCGAACACGCTGTTCGACTGGCAGTACGACCGACCGCCGGGTACGCCGCTGCACGACTCGGTGATCTACGAGGTGCACGTCAAGGGTTTCACGGCCACGCACTCCGAAGTCCCCGAGGAGTACCGCGGCACCTATGCCGGCCTCGCCGCACCGCCCGTGATCGAGTACCTCAGGAAGCTCGGCGTAACCGCCATCGAGCTGCTGCCCGAGCACGACTTCCTCGACGACAAGCACCTCGTCGAGCGCGGGCTCCGCAACTACTGGGGCTACAACACCACCAACTTCTTCGCGCCCGATGCGCGCTACTGCAGCAGCGGCGATCGCGGTGAGCAGGTTGCCGAGTTCAAGACCATGGTCCGTGCACTGCACAGTGCCGGCATCGAAGTCATCCTCGACGTCGTCTACAACCATACGTCAGAGGGCAACCACCTCGGCCCCACGCTCAGCTTCAAGGGGATCGACAATCTCAGCTACTACCGGCTCGTCGATGGGGATCCCCGCCATTACATGGACTACACCGGCACCGGCAACTCCCTGAACGCGCAGAGTCCGCAGGCGCTCAAGCTGATCATGGATTCGCTGCGCTACTGGGTGCTGGAGATGCACGTCGACGGCTTCCGCTTCGATCTCGCGAGTGCGCTCGCGCGCGAGCTGCACGACGTCGATCGCCTTGGGTCGTTCTTTGACATCATCCACCAGGACCCGGTGCTGTCCCGCGTGAAGCTGATCGCCGAGCCCTGGGACGTGGGGAGCGGCGGCTACCAGGTCGGTAACTTCCCCGTGCTCTGGGCGGAGTGGAACGACAAGTACCGCGACACCGTGCGCCGCTTCTGGCGCGGCGACCAGCACCAGCTCGGCGACCTCGCCTACCGCCTGACAGGCAGCAGCGATCTGTACATGAACGACGGCCGCCGACCGTACGCCTCCATCAACTTCATCACCGCGCATGACGGCTTCACGCTGCACGACGTGGTCAGCTACGAACAGAAGCACAACGAGGCGAACGGCGAGGAGAACCGGGACGGGCACAATGAGAACCTGTCCTGCAACTACGGTGTGGAGGGGCCGACGGACGATTCTGCCGTGATCGAGGTGCGCGAGCGCCAGAAGCGCAACATGCTTGCGACACTGCTGCTCTCGCAGGGCGTGCCGATGATCAATGGCGGCGACGAGATCGGCCGCACGCAGAACGGCAACAACAACGCGTATGCGCAGGACAACGAGATCTCCTGGTACGACTGGAACCTCGACGAGGACCAGCGCTCACTCCTCGACTTCACCCGCCGCATCATCGCGTTCCGACGCGCACACCCGACGCTCCACCGGCGTCACTTCTTCCAGGGTCGCGAGATCAAGGGCACCGACGTCAAGGACGTGATGTGGTTCGGCCCGTCCGGCGACGAGATGACCGAGGAGGAATGGCAGGCGCCCGATACGCGCGCGGTCGCAATCCGGCTGGACGGCCGCGAGATCGGCGAGACCGACGCGCTCGGCACTCCCCTCCTCGATGATCACCTGCTGATCATTCTCAACGCGTCCCCGGACACCGTGCGCTTCTGCGTGCCGGAGACGCTGCGTACCGGCGACTGGCGGGTGCGCTTCGACACGTGCCACACGCTGCCGCCCGATATCGGCTCGCGCTCGGAGATCGACGTTGCGGGCCGCTCGCTCGTCGTACTGTCGCAGTCGATCGAGGAGGAGTAGCGGGGCACATTCGCGCCGCAACCGCACGGACGGCTGCTCCGTTTACATCCCGAGCTCCTCCAGCTCCTGCTCGAGACGCTCGAGCTCGGCGCGATTCTTCTCGACGAGCTCCAGGTTCGCTTCACTTACGTCGCGGTTGGCGATGACACTCGCGCGATCGGCATGACCATCCTGGATCACGGCGTCCATTGCGACAGCGTGAGTGAGCGTGACGAGGATCGCAGCATACGCGTTCATGTCGAGACCCGCGTCCTCGACTGCATCGCGCACTTCGGGAATCCCGTCGAAGTGTGCTTCCAGGTCGTCGACGCTCGAGGCGTCCACGTTCGACATGTCGATCCGGTCGATGAGGTCCGGGTTCGTCTCCATCGCTCTGTAGATGTTCGCCTGCGCTTCGTACCAGCGTCGCACCTCCGGCATCGTCAGGCGGTAGCTCGCGTGCGTCTCGGCGAACGTGGGTGCGTCGGAGCGCTGCGTGCTCGCTGACTGTGCAGCGGGTCGCGCCGCGGGTGTCGACGACGGCGTCGCCGACGCATCCGCGTCGTCGTTCGTGCCACTGCATGCGACGAGTACGGCCAGAATCATCGACAGCTTCCAGCCGGTCTTTTGCGATCTCATGAGTTACGATCTCCGTGTTGTCCATTTCATTGCGGCGTGTGCCGCACGGTGATGCGACCGCGCTCCTCCAGCGAGAAGCCACCGCTGCTGCCATGGTCCCGATCGAAGCTGCGGGTCCAGCGTCCGCGCTCGACAGGTTCGATCGTCATCCTGAATGGCCTGCCCAGCTCCTCGTCTTCTTCCGTCCTGACACCCGGCACTGTCACCTGCTCGCCGCGATGAGACCGTGCGAAATGACTCGCCCACGCGTTGTTCTCCAGGTTGAACGGCGCGATCGAACGGTTCGTCGGCGTGTATCGTGTGATCTCGACCGGCACGCCGGGTGAGAACGTCAGCGTGAACTCGGGGAGAGGATCTTCGTCCTTCTCGTCCTCTCCCGTGTCGCAGTCGATGCCGGGTGGGAGATAGTTGTTGAGGTCGACGTCGACGGCGTAGACCGTGAACGTCGAGCCGCGCGTGCCCGCGGGCGACTCGGTTCCGCTCGCGAGCGCGTCGAACCAGGCAGTCCTTTCATCCCGGCCATCGGGCCCGAACAGCGCTTCCTTCAGATTCCCCGTCGCCTGGAACTGCACGTACTCCAGCGGAGCGTTCGCGTATTCGACAGTGCCGAAGATGTAACTGTCGATACGCACGGGAACGGTTGCGGCCACGTCGTAGAACATTCGTGTCGAGGCGGGAGCACGGTTGTCGAACGTCGATCGGAACTCCACTTCGAAGGTGAGGCAATCCGAGATCCGCTCCCACATCTGTTCGTTGCCATCGGTTGCGGTTCCCATCAACTGCGCCTGCCGCTCGAGCCCGATCATCAATGTTACTGCACGGAGATCGTGCTCGCGGCAGAGTTGCACCGCGTGCTCCATGCCTTGCCGGTACACGTTGTCCATGATCTTCTCCACCGAAGCGTTGGCCTCCTCCCGCCTCGCCTGGAGTTCCGGCGCCGCAGCATCGTCTATCAGGAGCTGGTTGCTCCTCTCCCATTCCGCCCACCGCCTCATGCAGCACTCCGCCAGGCGGTAGTCGGACTCGCCCTGCTTCATGAGTGGACGCAGCGCGATGTCGTAATACTCGACCATGCTCTGCTGGATCAGCTCGATGGTCGCATCACTGATCGTTCCCCCCGCCTCGCGGTCTTTCTCGAGCGACCTCGCGACCTGCGTCTCGAGTCGTGCGAGCTGCGACTTCGCGTTGCGCACCGCTTCGCGGGCGGCATGGCCGGGCGGCGCCTGAAGGACGCCATATCCGCTGAAGTGCAGCAGGTCCATCTCGATCCGCTCGGGATCGAGGCGCAGCGGATACTGATGCGCGTCGTCGCCTGCGCCGTACCAGGCCAGCGCGAGCTGCTCGGCCACCGGGATCGTGTCCGCCGGCGTGATGGTGAGCTCTGCCGCCTGCATGAGCTGCAGCCCGCTCGGCTCGAGCTGGACGGCGGCGACACTGCCTGACGTCTGCGGCAGTCCATCGAGCGCGCGGATCGGCGTCATAGTGATCTCGACCGGACTCAGCAGCGCACCCTCGGGAATGCGCAGCCGGTAGCGCGAGCCGTCGCTGCCCGACGCGATCAGCGTCCCACCGCGTGGCGTGATCGTTCTGGTAACGGCCCGGTCTTCCTCCAGCGTGGCCTCGAGAGTCACCGGCTTCGGCGTACCTGTCAGCCAGTCCGGCCCGCTCGCCGCGCCGCGTGCGTCACCACACGCGGCGGCTGCGAGCGTCAGCAGTACCAAACCCGTTCTCGGGCTTCGTCGCACCATTGGCATTTCCTGCTACGAACGAACGAGTTCGACGCGGCGGTTCTGCTGTCGGCCTTCGGGCGTGGCATTGTCGGCGGCGGGCACGCTCGCGCCCATCCCGCGTGCCTCGAGCCGGTCTCCAGCGACGCCGTGCTCCTCGACGAGCGCACGCTTCACCGCTTCCGCCCTGCGCTGCGAGAGCTGCTGGTTGGCTGCGGCGTCGCCTGAGCTGTCGGTGTGCCCTTCGATCGTCAGTCGCAGGTCGCCATGATCATCGAGCAGCTTCGCGATCTGCTCGAGCGTAGGCGCACTCTCTGGACGGATCACGTCACTGTTCGTGTCGAAGTAGATGCCCTGCGTAGCTACACGGCCGTCTGCCTCGAGTGCGTCGTACAGGGTACGACCGCCAGCGGCAACGCGGATGTTGCGGACGTAGCCCGCGACGTCTGCGCCGCCCGACAGCTCTACGCGAATCGCACCCGAGCGGCCGAGCTCCGCATTCGGCACGTTTGCCACGCGCGTGCCCGCGACGTAGACCTTCACGTACCTGCCGTCGGCCATGACCCGGAGCGGGAATGGTGTGCCGGGCGACACCTGCTCCTCCGTCCGGCCCTCCACCAGCGGATTCGAGCCTTCCGCCACCCTGCCCGCGAGCCCGCGTTGGAAGTAGCGCGCTTCCACGTGATGGCGCGGCTTCTCCGCGAAGAAGATCCGGACCGGCCAATTCTCCTGTCCGGGCACCACGTCCATCTCGAGCGTGAAGCGCTCGGGCAGTGTCTCCGGTAGCGGAATCAGGAAGCTGCTGGGCGAGGACGTGCCCCGCAGCCAGCGCGCCCCGTTCCACTCCGCCACTTCCATGTTGCCCCTGACGAACTCCAGGCGACGCGGGAAGTCACCCACGACGTCGCTCGCAAAGTCGTGTGATGACAGGACCCGCTCACCCGGCACGAAATCGAAGTTCACGAAGGCCAAAACGACCGGCTGTCCGTCACCATCGACGATCTGCACGTCCTTGCCCTCCTCCCGCGCGCGTTCCGCGCAGGCGCGATCGCCCAGGGCGCACGTCACGGCGTTCGTGACCTCCCTGTCGACCTTCCGGACGACCTCCCGTTCGGCTGCACGCGACGCTGCGTCACGCGCCCGCTTGAAAATCTGGGCGTCTGCTGCACCGGCAGTCGTCACGGTCAGGACGAGCATCACGAGGGCGGCACGCATGGTAGTGGCACACGACATTGCATCCTCCAGCGGAATGGCGGCACGTTCTGTTTCCCGGGCGACCTGCATCCGGGCGCGAGACGACCCGACATGGTCGCCCTTCTGTGGTTATCGGAATTCGCAGCCGCCGGGGATCATCCGGTCGCCGCTTCCGCCGGAACGGGCTTCTCCGGCTTCTTTTGCAGCATTACATTGCTGCCCCGGCCGGGTTTTCCGGCGCTCCCTCCTGCATCCCACGGATACGTCGTCCGGGAGGACTCCGGGTGAGCCGAGACACGACCACTCTGCTTCAGGCCGTCCGTGCGGGCGATCGCGATGCGTTCGACGCGCTGTTTGTGCTCGCCTACGAAGATCTTCGCCGCGCGGCGCACCAGCGGCTGGCCCGCCACCGTCCCGGCGAGACGCTGAACACCTCCGTCCTCGTGCATGAGGCCTACGTCCGGCTGGTGGATGGGGCGAAGGCGGAGCCCGTCGACCGTGCGCATTTCCTGGCGCTCGCGTCGCGCGCGATGCGCTTCGTCCTGATCGATCACGTCCGTTCGGGCGCTGCGCAGAAGCGCGGCGGTGGACAGTTCAACATCTCGCTGGATGACGTACAGGTGGCGGCGCCTGAGAACTCGCCCGACCTGCTCGCGTTGAACCAAGCGCTCGACAACCTTTCGGAGTACAGCCCGCGGCTGGGCAGAGTCGTCGAGTACCGCTTCTTCGGAGGGCTGACGTACGAGGAGATCGCCGCTGCCACGGGTGCGTCCGTGCCGACCGTCAAGCGTGACTGGGTACGTGCACGTGCGTGGCTGTTCGATGCGATGCAGACGGACGGCGTAACCAGCAACTGAGGTCGGTGCGCAGTGACGATGTCGCGGGAGCGCTGGCAACGGATCGACGATTTGTTCGCCGCAGCGCTCGAGATCGAGCCGTCCGCTCGTGATGCCTGGCTCACGGCGCAATGTGCCGGAGACACGGAATTGCTCGCGCACGTGCGCCGGCTGCTGCGGCGGGCTGAGGAAGCCGAGGTCGTGCTCGGCGATTCGGTCACGCGCTACGCCTCGGACATCCTGGAGTCGCTCGGCGGCGAGGCAGTGGCTGACGAGGCCCTGGCGGCCGGCACGCGCATCGGACCGTACCGGCTGATCCGCGAGGTCGGGCGCGGCGGCATGGGCACCGTGTACCTGGCCGAACGGGCGGACGCCGAGTTCGAGAAGCGGGTCGCCCTCAAGCTCGTGCGCCGCGGGATGGACACCGAGGACGTGCTGCTGCGCTTCCGCTTCGAGCGGCAGATCCTCGCCTCGCTCGAGCACCCCTCCATCGCCCGACTCTACGACGGCGGCGCTGCGCCCGACGGCAGGCCGTACCTCGTCATGGAGTACATCGAGGGCGAGCCGATCACCCGCTATGCGGAGACGCACGGGCTCGGTATCGACGAACGGTTGCGGCTGTTCGGAGACGTATGCGACGCGGTCGCGTTCGCGCATCGCAGCCTCGTCGTGCATCGCGACATCAAGCCGTCGAACATCCTGATCGATGCGGCCGGCTCACCGAAGCTGCTCGACTTCGGCATCGCACGGCTGCTCGATCCGTCCGCGCCGGACACGGGTCCCGTGACCCGTACGGGACTGCGCCTGCTGACGCCCGAGTACGCGTCGCCCGAGCAGCGGCACGGTCTGCCCGTCACCACCGCTACGGACGTCTACTCGCTCGGCCTCGTACTCTACGAGCTGCTGACCGGCACGCGTGCCGATCCCGACCGACTCCGGCGGCCGAGCACTGTCGCCGGGAACGACGCCTGGCGACGCCGGCTGCGCGGCGATCTCGATACGATCATCCTGCGTGCACTCGCGGAGGATCCCGAGCGGCGCTACGCGTCCGCGGATCAGCTGGCAGACGACATCGATCGGCATCTGCAGCAGCTGCCGGTACACGCGCGCGGCGAATCGATGCGCTACCGCGCGGGCAGGTTCATCCGCCGCCACCGCGGTGTCGTTGCGGCCGCTGCGTTAATCGTGCTTTCGCTCGTGTCCGGACTGGGCGTCGCACTCTGGCAGGCTGGTCAGGCAGCACGCGAGCGCGACGAGGCGAACCGGGAGCGCGCGCGTGCCGAGCAGGTCTCGGAATTCGTGCTTGGCCTTTTCGGCTCCTCCGACCCGCTCCGTCCCGAGGCGGGCGACACGATGCGGGTGCGCGCAGTGGTCGAGCACGGTGCCGACCGTGTACGCGCAGAGCTCGCCGGACAACCGCAGCTGCAGGCGCAGATGCTGACGATGCTCGGTCGCGTTTTCCGCAACCTCGGTCAATACAGTCGTGCCGAGGAGCTGATCGGTGAGGCAATCGTCCTGGCAGGCGACAACCCGCTGTACGCGCGCGAGCATGTGGAAGCGACGGCGGCGCTGGCAGACCTCGCGTTGCGCCGGCGCGAGTACGCAAGGCTCGATTCACTCGCCAGTGCCGTCGTGTCGTCTTACGAAGATGCTGACTGGCCCGTCGACGTCACATACGTCAACAATGTCAGTCTGCTCGCGATCGCACGGGACGGGCTCGGCAATTACGACGAGGCGCGACAGCGGCACGAGCAGGCGCTGGAGCTCGCCAGCACACTGGGCGATACCGCAGTCAGTACGCGCGCGAGCATGCTCAACAATTACGCGGTCCACCTGCATCAGCTGGGTGAGTACGCGCAGGCCGAGCCGCTCATGCGTCAGTCACTGGAGCTCGCCCGCTCCATCTACGGATCGCGGCATGTCGGCCTCGTGAGTGACCTCAACAACCTGGCAAGCGCGATTCACTACCAGGGCCGGCACGACGAGGCAGAACCCGTGTATCGCGAAGCGATCGAGATCGCCCGCGACGCCTACGGGCCGGATCATCCGTACGTTGCGCAGTTCCAGGAGAATCTCGCGACCCTCTACGCGGACATGGGACGCTACGAGGATGCGGCACCGCTCTATCGTGAAGCGCTGCGCGTCGCGCTGCTGGAGCCGGAGGGTCTGCGACTCGCGAATCTGCGACGCAACTACGCGCTGAATCTGCACGCAACCGGCCAGCTCGATGAGGCCGAAGCAATGCTGCGAGCATCGCTCGAAGGTTTCCGCCGTGAGCTGGGCGACGACCATCTCTATCCGGCACTGGCACGAACCAGCCTGGGCCGCACGCTGACCGAAGCCGGCCACCCTGCCGAGGCGCTGCCGCTGTTACGCGCGGCACTCGGGGTGATCGAACGCGAATTCCCGTCGGACCACTGGCGCGTGCACCACGTGCGCGGCGAGATCGGCCGCGCACTCGCGCTCCTCGGCGACTACACACAGGCCGAACCGATGCTGCTCCAGAGCCACACGACGCTCGCCGCGGCGCGCGGTGAGAACGACCACCTGACCCGCGACATGCGAAGCTACCTCCATCGCATGTACACGGAGCTTCAACGCATCGACGAGGCGGCTGCGTTCGCGCCGGCTCCGCGCTGACGCTCTGACGTCGAGCTGCTCCACGTAGTGCAGGGGCGGGACGATGTCCGTGCGCGGTTTTCAGCCCGTTCCAGCGCGTTTCCGCTCAGCGCAACACCCACGAGTTTGCAAGTCCCGACCGAAGCGGCTACACTCGCATCATTCCGCCAGGGGTATTCCGGCGCTGTCGCCGGGATTGAGACAGTCCCTT
>DASTYK010000099.1 GCA_035764935.1 Longimicrobiales bacterium
AAGTTGCCGTCCTGGCGCAAGGGAATTACCGACGCACCAGCGTGACAGACATTGAGTGTCGGCAAGTCGACGCGAGATGATTCCTGGTCGTGGCACTCGAGGGCGGCCTGTTTCCGTGCAAGACCTGATCTCGGCGGGCCTGGAGGCGACGCTGAACGGGAGAAGCTGCGCGTGGCTCGCCGCTGCCCTGCTGATCAGGTCTTTGCGAGCGCGCTGCGCAGCGAGCGCGCGAACCCGGCGGGCGCGGTACGGCTCACGACCACGTCGGGCGTCTCGTGCCAGTCGGCGAACGCCCGGAGCGACGTCGCAAGGGCGGCAGCCAGCTCGTCGCTCGCATCGACGCCATCTTCCAGGTACAGGCTGCGGATCTCCATGCGGCCGTCCGCGCGATGCGCCTTGGGATCCAGTCGGCCGACGAGCCTGCCCCGGTGGAGGATCGGCAGCGTGAAGTAGCCGTAGACACGCTTCGGTGCGGGCGTGTAACACTCGAGCCGGTAATCGAAGCCGAAGGTCGTGAGCGCACGACGGCGATCCCAGACGAGCGGGTCGAACGGGGAAAGCAGCGTCGTGTGGCGGGGCCGGATGCGTCCACCGGCAGCACGCTCGATGAGCTCGGCGCTATCGGCGTGCGTGTACGCGGGTTCCTTCCAGCCGGCGACGTCGATGCGCAGCAGCTTCCCTTCCCGCGCGAGTGCCTCGACGCGCATGGCCGTTTCACCGGGCCGTGTCCGGTAGTAGTCAGCGATCCATCGTGCCGTCGCGACGCCGAGCGCCTGCACCGCCTGCAGCACGAGCGTGCGCTCCGCGGTCTCATGATCCGGCAGCATGGTGTCGTCCCAGTCGGGCAGCACGCGTTCGCGCAGATCGTAGACGCGCTGGAAGTTGTCGCGTCGCCTGACCATCAGGTGGCCGGCGGTGAGCATCACCTCGAGCGCACGCTTCTCCGGCTTCCATCCCCACCATGCTCCGCTGCCCTGGTCGATGCGCTCGAAGTCCGCGGAGCGCACCGGCCCATGCTCGCGGATCACGTCCAGCACGTGCGCGATGGTGTCGCGATTCTTCTCGACCCAGTCGTGCCGGTACTTCCAGCCCTTGCCATCCAGGTCGAGCATGCGGTGGCGCAGCAGCGGATAGTCCTCGATGGGCAGAAAGCTCGCCTCGTGCGCCCAGTACTCGAACAGGTTGCCCTTCGCGAGGTGCGCATCGAGCCAGCCCTGCCGGTAATCGCCCAGTCGGCTCCAGAGGACGAGGTACGGGCTGCGCGCGACGACGTGGATCGTGTCGATCTGGAGCACGTGCATCGCGCGTATGGCGGCGAGCACGTCCTTCATGCGGGCGCGGCGCCGCGGCGGTTTGGCGAGCCCGAGCGCTTCCAGCTGCGCGTGGCGCGCGGCGGTCGGGGTGATGCGGAGCGGCGCGCTCACGCTCGCCCCGAGGATCGCTCGCCTCCGCCGCGCGCGACCGGCGATCCGGTATGATCTGCGTGAACGCTCATGTGGCCGGCAGTGTCGGATCGATCTCCTGCTGCGTCGCGACCCACCATGTGTGGCCGGTGGGGTCACGGAACCCGCCGCGCTTGTCGACGTCCCCGCGCCGAACCGGCTCCTGGACGGGCTCACCGCCCGCCGCGAGTCCGCGCGCGTACACGGCGTCCACGTCCTGGACGTAAACGTGGATGTTCGCAGGCGACGAGGGCCATTCCGGCACGGCGTCGGACATCATCACGACCGTGTCGTCGATGCGCACTTCGGCGTGCATGACGCGGCCGTCCGCATCGAAGCGACGCAGCTCCTGCGCACCGAACACCTCCTTCAGGAAGTCGATCAGCTTCTGCGCCCCGTTCACGCCCAGGTACGGTGACACGGAGTTGAAGCCCTGCGGTTTCCAGTCCACTGCGTCTGCCATCCCGTCCTCCCCTGGTTCACTGGTTCAATGGAAATCCCGCGACCGGTAATTCACCTTCTCCACCTGCGGCCGGTAGTTCACCGTCTCACGCTGCGGCCTGTGCACACGCAGCTCGCGGAACCGCCGCCCGACGATGCTGACTGCACGATCCTCGCGCTCGAGCCGCCCCTCGATCAGCAGGAACGGCGCGTGGCGGACGACTTCCCGGTTCGCTGCATACAGATCACGTGAGACGATTACGTTCAGAAAACCGAACTCATCCTCGAGCAGCACGAATACCGTGCCCTTGGCAGTGGACGGATGCTGGCGTGCGACGACCAGCCCGCCGACACACACCCGCCCGCCGTCCGGCACCCCGTCCAGCTCCGCACTGGAGCACACGCCCGCCTCGTGCAGCCGCGCGCGCAGGTGCTGCATCGGGTGGCCGTTCGTGCTGATGCCGGTCGCGAGATAATCGAGGAAGATCATCTCCGCGCCTTCCAGCTCGCGCGGCTCGAAAGGCAGCACGCGCGCGGGCGCCAGCGGCAGCAGGTCGCCTGCCACCCGCAGCGCCTCCCACGCCGCACGCCGACGGCCGGGCTCGAACGCCTCGAACGCGCCGGCGCGCGCCAGGTGCAGCGCGTCCGCCCGGGAAAGTGAGGCACGCCGCACGACGTCCGCAATCGATTCGAACGGGCCGTCCTGGTGGGCTCGCTGGAGGGCGTTTCTGGTTTTTTCGCCCAGGCCACGGATATGGCGCCAGCCTATGCGCAGGGCTGGCTGTTTTTCTACCACGGAGAGCACGGAGGACACAGAGTCGCTTTCGGTATCGTTCTGCGACTCCGCACGTTCATTAACGGCATTTACCGCATCGCTCTGCGACTCCGCACGTTCATTAACGGCATTCACCGCTGAGAGCGCAGAGGACGCTGAGGATTGTCGCTGAGAAGCTTCTGCAGTGCTGATTGAGTCGTCTGCCGCTGAGCTCCGGCCACCATTCAGAACAGGATTTGTAGCTGCTTCATCCTCTGCCGCAGGTCCGCGGCCATTGTATAGAACATTGTTTGTGGTTGCTTCGTCGCCGAAGTCGTGCGGCCGGCGAGAAACATCACTGTTCGTATCTGTTGAGTCTCTGTGAGCACTGTGTTCTCTGTGGTTGAAAGCTGTTCCGCTCTCCGCGTGCAGTTCTCCGCGCTCTCTGCGCTCTCCGCGGTGAAACTGCTGTTCTCCGGAAGCAGTCTGCCCATCAGACTCCAGCTCGATCGTGCAATCCCACTCGCCGTGCGCGAGGCACGGTGGCCGTACGATGACACCGTGGCGCATGGCGTCGTGGACGAGCGTGGCCGGCGGGTAGAAGCCCATGGGCCAGGCGTTCAGCATGCCGAGGTAGAACTCCGTTGGAAAGTTGGCCTTGAGCCAGGCCGTCGCATACGCGATCAGCGCGAAGCTCCACGCGTGCGACTCGGGGAAACCGTAGTTCGCGAAGGAGACCAGGTCGTGCGTGATCTGCTCGGCGACCTGCTCATCGATGTCGCGCGCGACGATCGCACGCTTCAGCTTTTCCAGCGCGGCCTGCAGCTTCGGGAGCTTGCGGTGGTGACCCATCGTCCGGCGCAGCTCGTCCGCTTCGCTGGCGCTGTAGCCGCCGAGCGCCATGGAGATGGCCATGGCCTGCTCCTGGAAGATCGGCACGCCGTAGGTGCGGCGCAGGATTGGCTCCAGCAGCGGGTGCGCGTAGCTGACGTCCTCCCTGCCGCGGCGTCGCTCCGTGTACGGATGGACGAAACGCGCCTGGATCGGGCCGGGGCGGATGAGCGCGACCTGCACGACGATGTCGTAGAGTCGCTCGGGTTTCGTGTGCAGGATCGACTGGATCTGTGCGCGGCTCTCGATCTGGAACGTGCCGACCGTGTCACCGGCACTGATCATCTCGTACGTCTTTCTGTCGTCGACCGGCAGCCGGTACATCTCCATCTTCTCGCCCGTGCGCTTCTCGATCGCGTCGAAGGCGAGGTGGACGGCGGAAAGGCCGCCGAGCCCGAGGAAGTCGAACTTGGGAACGCCGGCGGCGTCGAGGTCGTCCTTGTCGAACTGCAGGATCGTCCGACCCATCGACGTGTGCTCGATCGGCAGGTACGCGCCGAGTGGATCGGACGAGAGGACGAAGCCGCCGGGATGCGTCGAGCGCATGCGGGGGACGTCGTCGAGGGATTGCAGTGACGAGAGCAATGCGCGGCCGCGCGGATCGTCCAGCTCGAGGCCGTACTCCTTTGCCATGCCGCCCTTCAGCTCCTCCGCGAGCTGCGACGGCTCCCAGTGGTGCGAGCGCTTCGACAGCGTGAACGCGAGGTCGGCCGGATAGCCGAGCGCGCGCATCATGTCCTGCAGCGCGGTCGGTGCATGGTAGAGCTGCGTGACCGCCGTGATCGCCGAGTGCGCGCGGCGGTAGCGGTCGTACATGTAATCGAGCACCTCCTCGCGACGGTGCATCTCGAAATCGACGTCGATGTCCGGTGCTTCCGTGCCGCCGTCCGTGCGCACTTCCGAGAGGAAGCGCTCGAAGAGCAGACCGTGTCGCACCGGATCGACCGCCGTGATGCCGAGGCAGTACGCGACCGCGCTGTTCGCGGCGCTGCCGCGCCCCTGGCAGAGGATGCCGCGCGAGCGCGCGAAACGCACTGCGTCCCACATCACGAGGAAGAAGCCCGCAAAGCCGAGACTGCGGATCACCCGTAACTCGTGCTCGAGCTGCGCGCGCTGCCGCTCGTCCGGCTCGCCCCACCGCTCGCGTGCACCCGCCCACGCACACTGCGCGAGGAACGAGTCGTCGTCGTGGCCGGCTGGAACGTCGAAATGCGGAAGCGGCGGCCGCAGCCAGCGCAGATCGAACGCGGCACAGTCGGCGGCGATGTCGCAGGAGAAGCGAAGGCCGGCTTCCCTGCCCTTCCACAGCGACGCCATCTCGCGCGGCGACTTGAGCCGCCACTCGCCGTTCGGCAGCAGCAGCCCCCACGACGCCGCGGTGTTCACGCACACGTCCGCGCGGTTCGCGGTCAGCAGGTCGTGAACCAGACGGCCGCCGTTGTCCAGATAGCGCGGATCGTTCGACACGACCCACGGCAGCCGCTGCCGCTCCGCCAGCTCGATCAGTGCATTCGCGAGCGCCGACTCGCGACCCGAGACGTGATGGAGCTGCACCTCGATCGTGAGACGGTCGGCAAAGACATCGCGCCAGCGCTCGAGCAGGAACATCGCTTCCGACGTACGCTCACTCCCCACGTACGTCGCCACCTCGCCCGATGCGGGACCGGTCATGCACCACAGGCCGTCCGCGCACTCGGCCACGTCCTCGAAGGTGAGCTCCGGCCGGCCGCGATCGGGCAGCGGCGTCGCATAGCGCTTCACCAGGTCGTGACCGCGGCGATCGACTGCCGGGCGCGCACTCGTGTGGTGCAGCACCGGCTGTTCTGGGGAGTGCAGAACGTTGCGCCCGCCATGCGACGTCCCGTCCGCAGCACCAGCCGCCTCCTCGCCATCCCGCAGCCGCCACGACTCGACCCGGCCGATGCGCGCGCGCGTGACCAGCCTGGCGAGGTTGCGGTAGCCGCGCTCGTTGCGCGCAAGGAAAGCCGTCGGATACCCGTCCACCTTCAATTCCGCGCCAACGACCGGCTTGATGCCCTGCGCGTTCGCCTCCAGCGTGAACCGGATGATCCCGCCCAGGTCCGACGTGTCCGTCAGGCCGAGAGCGCCGTAGCCGAGCTCGGCCGCCCGCGAGACCAGCTGCTCGGGGCTGCTCGTTCCGTCGCCGAAGGAGTAGGCACTGTGGGCTCGGAGCTCTGCGTACATCGGGTTCCTGCGGTCGAAGGGCCGGGCGGCCGCCTGGCAGGTGCGGCTCGCTTCGGGAGCATACCGAACAAATCCCGAACCTGCAACGGGCTGCGGCCGGCAAGGGACGAACGTCGTTCTCCTGTCTGCGCTCCGCGCTTGCGCGCGGCGTGCATCGTATACCAACTTGTCGACAGCTTGCCCGCTGACATTGCCGATACGTCCGCTGCCCAGGACCCATCATGAAAACCGCGATCCCATTCGGCCTGGCGCTCCTCCTGTCCGCCGGCCCTGCCGCCGCGCAGCAGCCGCGCCTCGAGGTCGGCCAGACTGCAAACGCCACGGTGTCGCCGAGCGACACCGTCCGCTACGCGCTCGACCTGCCGGCCGGTCATTTCGTTGCCGGACGCGTCGAGCAGACTGGAGCCGATGCCACCGTGACGGTTACGAGCCCGGGCGGTGAGCGTGTGCTGCGTGCCGCACGTGTAGGTCGCGGCGGCCCGGAGGCGTTCGCGTTCGCTACGGACTCGGCCGGTCGCTACGTGATCGAGGTCGCTCCCGGGGACTCCGCTGCGAGCGGCGCGGTGAAGGTGCGCCTCACGCGATCCGAGCCGGTCGCGACGACGCCGGAGGGCAAGGTGGACCAGGCGGCGGCGTTCCTGTACGAGGACACGCCGGGCGCCGTCGTCGGCGTGATCCGGGATGGCGAGCTGGCGTTCGTGAAGGGGTACGGCGCTGCCGACCTCACGTACGGCATGCCGTTCACGCCGGAAACGCCGACCAACATCGGCTCCACGTCGAAGCAGTTCACCGGCTTCGCGCTGGCGGTGCTCGAGTCGCGCGGCGCGCTGTCGCTGGACGACGACGTGCGCCAGCACATCCCGGAGCTGCCGGACTTCGGCACGAAGATCACGCTGCGTCATCTCCTGACGCACACGACCGGGTACCGCGAGTTCATCAACACGCTGATCATCGCAGGCCGGCAGGTGCTGGAGGGCGACTACATCGGTCCCGACGAAGTGATCCGGGTGATCCAGAATCAGCCGGAACTGCAGAACGAGCCCGGCACGGAGTTCAACTACAACAACTCGGCGTTCAGCCTGGCGACGATCGTGGTGGAGCGCGTCACCGGCCGTCCGTTCGCGGAGTGGATGCGCGACGAGGTGTTCCTGCCGCTCGGCATGACGAGCACGCGCGTGCGCGCGAATCCGGGACAGATCATTCCCGGCCGCTCGATCGGCTACATCCCCGGCGAGGGTGGCTTCCGCGAGGTGCGCGACCTGCACGGTTCGGCTGGCGCGGGCGGCATCTACACGACGCCGGGCGATGTCGCGAAGTGGATGGGCAACTTCCGTACGGCGAAGCTCGGAGGGCCGGAGGTGATCCGGAAGCTGACGACGTCGTACGTGCTCGAGAGTGGAGACTCGACGAACTACGGCCTGGGCCTGTTCGTCGGCACGGACCGCGGGCTGCGCCGCTGGCAGCACGGCGGCAACGACATCGCGCACAGCTCCACGTTTGTTTACTACCCGGATCTGAATGCGGGTTACGTCGTGTTCAGCAACTACCAGGGCGTTCCGGGCAGGATCGCGTCCGTGGTGGCGGACGCGTTCTTCGGCGAGCACATGACGGAGGCCGAGCGTCCGACGGCAGCATCCAGCGTGGACGTGCCCGTTGCGACGCTGCGTCGTTACGCCGGCAAGTACGAGATGACGACACTGGGCGGCATGCTCGTCACGGTCGAGCTGGAGGACGGCGAGCTGCGCGTGGAATTGCCCGGCCAGCCGCCGCTGCCGCTGCAGGCGACGTCCACGACATCGTTCCAGGTCGTGGGTGCACCCGCGCAGATCTCGTTCGAGACGGCGGACGACGGCACCGTGGAAGGGATCGTGTTCCACCAGGACGGCGAACATCCGGGCCGGCCCGTCGCCGCGGCCACGCCGCCCGACTTCGCCGCCTATGAAGGTCGCTACTTCAGCGAGGAGCTGGAGACGTTCTACGACCTGGTCGTGGAGGACGGAAAGCTCGTGATCCGCCACCGGCGCTTCGGTCCGGCACCGCTGACCTGGACGGAGGGGGACAGTTTCTCGGGCACGATGCCGGTTTCGCAGGTGGTCTTCCAGCGCGATGCGCAGGGCAACATCACCGGCTTCCTGGCAGGCAACGGGAGAGCGCGCGACATCCTGTTCGAGAAGGTCGGGCAGTAGCGAGGAAACGAACAGGCGGCGCGCCCGCACGCGGATACGCGCGGGAGTCGATTCCAACGCCGAACGTCAGCGGCTCCTTGCGCTGCGCGGACCTTTCCCATCAAATGAGATGAGACTGCGGCCGGTCGCACTCCACGTGCACCGGCCGCTCGTTTTTCGAACAGTGAGGCAGTGACGATGGCAACGGCCACGATCAACCCCGCCACGGGTGAAACCCTCGAGACCTTCGACGAGCTGAGCGACGCCGGCGTCGAGCGCGTACTCGAGCGCGCATGGCGGACGTTCCTGTCCTACCGCGAAACCAGCTTCGCCGACCGTGCGACGTGGATGCACGCCGCCGCGGACATCCTCGAGCGCGAGAAGGAACAGTGGGGCGAGCTGATCACGACGGAGATGGGCAAGCTGCGCTCGGCCGCGATCGGCGAGGTCGAGAAGTGCGCGTGGGTGTGCCGGTTCTATGCGGACAACGCGGAGCGTTTTCTCGCGGACCGCATCGTCGAGACGGACGCGGAAGCCAGCTATGTTAAGTATCAGCCCCTCGGCCCCGTGCTCGCGGTCATGCCCTGGAACTTCCCGTTCTGGCAGGTCTTCCGCTTCGCCGCGCCGGGGCTGATGGCCGGCAACGTCGGGCTGCTCAAGCACGCGTCCAATGTGCCGCGCTGTGCGCGCGCGATCCAGGAGATCTTCGAGCGCGCCGGCTTCCCGGAAGGCGCGTTCCAGAGCCTGGTCATCGGCTCGAGCCGTGTTGCCGCGGTCATCGATGACGATCGCGTGCGTGCGGTCACGCTCACCGGCAGTGAAGGCGCCGGCAGCAGCGTGGCGGAGCGCGCGGGCAAGCGGCTCAAGAAGGCCGTGCTGGAGCTGGGCGGCAGTGACCCGTTCATCGTCATGCCGAGCGCCGACCTGGAGCGCGCCGTCGCGACTGCGGTCAAGGCGCGAACGGTGAACAACGGCCAGTCCTGCATCGCGGCGAAGCGATTCATCGTCCACCGTGACATCGCCGACGAGTTCACCCAGCAATTCGTCCGCGCGATGGAATCGCTGCGCGTCGGGGATCCGATGGATGCGGACACGGAGATCGGCCCGCTTGCAACGCCAGCCATCCGCGACGAGCTGCACGAGCAGGTGCAGCAGACCGTGCGTGCCGGCGCACGCGTGCTGACTGGTGGCGAACCGCTGGACGGCAACGGCAACTACTATCCGCCGACCGTGCTGGTCGACGTTCCCGAGAACTCACAAGCCTGGCGCGACGAGCTGTTCGGGCCGGTTGCATCGGTGTTCGTCGTGCGCGACGTCGACGACGCGCTGCGCGTCGCGAACGCGACCAGGTTCGGGCTCGGCAGTGCGGCGTGGACGCAGGATCCCGACGAGCAGCTGCGCTTCATCGAAGGCATCGAGGCGGGCGCCGTGTTCATCAACGGCATGGTCGCATCCGATCCGCGCCTGCCGTTCGGCGGTGTGAAGGCGTCGGGCTTCGGGCGCGAGCTGGGCGAGCACGGGATCCACGAGTTCGTGAACATCAAGACCGTGGTCGTGAATCCTGCGCAGCAGTCGAAGGGGAAGACGGCCGCGCCGGAGTAGGGGCGGACGCCGGCCCAGGAATCCCGGGACGATCTGTTCGCCGGGCGCCTCTTCGATCGCGTCGGCCGTCCGGCAGAGTTCGTTGATGGTCAGTCCCACCAGCCGTGCAGGTACCACTGCGCCTGCACGGCGTCGCGGAAGATCCAGAGCAGCAGTCCATCCTCCGTCACGACCCGAAAGTACTCGCGCGCGTAGCTGCGATCCCACTGCCCGCCCGACAGCCGGTCCGGCCCCGCTACGTCCATGATGCGCTTCCACGCGCCGTCATGACAACGCACTGGTGCCTCGTGATCGCGACGTCGTACGGTTTCCACTTCGATCGGCTTCGGCTTCGCGAGAAGCTGCAGCGTGAGCTGGTCGGGCCGGCCGTCGAATGCGTCCGTCGCGATCGCATCCGCATTGCGTGGCGCGCTGACGCGCGAGGAGCCTGCAGCTGCGTCGCGTGCTGCAGGCGACGTCGCACGCGAGCGTACCGCGTCGCTTTCCTTCACTCTCCGCTCCGCCACCGCCGCGAGCGGCACCGGCTCCAGGACGGTGCGCTTTTCCGCCAGCGGGTGCGCGTTTGCATCCGGCTCGTATACGACGCCGCCGATGCTCTCCAGCAGGCGCGCGACAGCGGCCTCGACCGCCGCGGCGGTTGCGAAGCCGGCGTCGAAGAGATCACCCTGCACCGCCCGCGCGGGCTCGGTCGCGCCTACCTCGAGCGCGATGCCCGCGATCGAGTCGGGTACCGTCAGCTTCTCGAGCAGAGAGCGCACCAGCCGCAGCCATGCACTCCGGCTCGCGGTCGGTCGCGCCGCGCGCAACGTGCGACGCCACTCGCTCCCGTTCGCCAGCGACAGCGTGAGCAGCAGCGCACGCGCGTGCAGCCCGCGCGCGACCAGCTCGTCGCACAGCCGGCCGAGCAGCGCGTTCACCGTGAACGCGAGCCGCTCCGGGTCGCTGACCACGTAATCGACGAAGTCGAGCGATGCACGCGCACGTTCGGGCACCGGCGCGCCGAAGAGCATGCGGTCATCTTCCGCACGCGCGCGTCGCCAGAGCTCCACCGCCTCCGCGCCGAAGCGCACTTCGACCGCTTCGCGTGCGAGCGCGGCGAGGTCGCCACACGTCTCGATGCCGACGCCGAAGAGCAGCGTGCGCAGTCGCTCCTCCGGTTCGAGCACGTCGATCGGCTGACCCGCGATGAACGATGCCTCCTCGCCGGATGCAATGACACGCACGTCGTCGCCCGAGCCCGCTGCAACCCATGCAACGATCGGCACGACGGACACACCGCAGCCCACTGCGACCTCGATGCGCTCACACGCCGCGCGTGCAACCACGGCGGCATCGAGCCCGCGCGCATCCAGCCACACGCAATCGTCCGCATCCACCGCGACGCGCGGCGCCACGGCGAGGAGGACCTCGGCGGCGCCCTCGGCCCAGCCGGCCGGCGCTTCGTCCCTGCGTCGCAGACAGACGATCATGCTTCACGCACGCGACGCTGCACGTCGCCCTCGCGGTTGAGGTTCGATTGCTCGTCGTGGGCAGGACGCGCGGTCGTGCTCGCATCCATTGCCGCACGACGTCGGGCGGCCAGCTCCGCCATGCGCTTCGCATACGCACGCCGCCACGCCGTTCGCCGGTCCGTGACGCCGCGGCGGTCGACGAGCAGGTCGTCCACGCCGCTGCGCGGCGCATGCGTCCATACGGGCAGATCGAACGACGTCGCACCGCTCCAGCCGAGTGCACGCGCCTCCAGTCGCAGGCGCACACTCACCAGCTCGCCCGGACCGCCGAACGGATCGCGCCGCCAGCGCAGACCACCCTCCTCGATCCGGCACCCGACACGCAGTGCAGCTACTTCGGCGGCATCGCCCACGAGCACGAGACCGCTGCCACCCGCCTTCGCCGCGCGCGAAAGCCTCACGCTGCAGCGCGCACCATGGCGGCCAAGCCCCGTCACGACGACCAGGCCGAAGCCACCGCTCTGCAGCAGCTCCTCCGCACACGCCAGCGCCTCGACCTCGCCGTTCGGCCGCAACAGCAGCGGACCGCGCGTCCAGCCGTCCGCCGTCACCGTGTGCGCACCATCGATCCACGCCGCGCGTTCACCACGCGCGATCACCGCACTGCACGTGGAACGCAGCACCGCACTCGAACCGCCACCCGGCGCCCACGACGTGAGCCGGCCACGCGGCAGCCCCGAACCGGGCAGCAGCGCGTCCACCGCGCCGATGCCAGTGGGCACGGACGATGGGGTCGCCGCATGGTGCAGCGGCAGCGCGTCGGGAAAGCGCTGCTCGATCGCCTGGCGGAGTGCGGTCAGTGGGGAGGCCATGAACCGAATATAAACCGAAATGGCGGGGCGGACGAGGGTTCGTTGAAGGCGGGCCGGGGCCCCGGGCCAGGGCCTGGGCCAGGAACTGCCGGTAGTTCGCAGGGGATCGCGGGACGCCGGAGCTTTGTCGGATCGCGGACCCTGGACCTTTGGACTTCTTGGGAACCGCGGAATCGCTGAACCGCTGAACCGCTGAACCGCTGAACCGCTGAACCGCTGAACCGCTGAACCCCTGAACCCCTGAACCGCTGAACCGCTGAACCGCTGAACCCCCTGAAACCTTTGCCGTGGACCGGCGGACCGGACCGCGCACCGGCGACCTCGAGGACGAGTTCGAGGCGAGGCCACTATGGCCTCAACCCCGGAGCCAGAACCGTGGATGGCCCCACCCTGGAGCCTGAGTTCCCTGGCGAGCAAGGCGCCACCCGTGCGCCGCCACGGATAACAACCTCTGCGACTCCCCGGCGCTTTAGCGGTCCCGGTGACCGCTCCGCCGCCAAGGATATGCGGCCGATCCGAGAAGAGTGGCGGCAAATCGGTGTTGCCGACCATCCCGACGCCACGCATCGGCTGGGCACGCCATCCTTGGCGCCGCACCGGTTGAGAGCCTCCTTCAAGCCCGTCGCACCCGGGCTGGTGAAGCCGCAACGGCACCCGTGCCGGTCGCCTGGCCCAGCTCGAGGTGCCGGACCTACGCCCCCGACCGGCCCGCCGCCACGCATCGGCTGGGCACGCCATCCTTGGCGCCGCACCGGTTGAAGCCTCCTTCAAGCCCGTCGCACCCGGGGCTGGTGAAGCCGCAACGGCACCCGTGCCGGTCGCCTGGCCCAGCTCGCGGTGCCGGACCTACGTCCCCGACCTTCCCGGCGCCACCGGTGCCGACCTGCGCCCCCGACCTTCCCGGCGCCACCGTGCCGACCTGCGTCCCCGACCTTCCCGGCGCCAACGGTGCCGACCTGCGTCCCCGACCTTCCCGGCGCCAACGGTGCCGGACTACGTCCCCGACCTTCCCAGCGCCAGGGCCACCTTCACCAGCGTAGCCTGCGAGCGCGTGGTCAGGTCGGTCCAGGTGAAGCGCAGCACGCGGATACCGGCTGCTCCCAGGCTGCTGTCACGGCGACGATCGCGCTGCTGCGCAGCGGGCGTAGCGTGGTAGGCGAACCCGTCGATCTCCACCGCGACCGCATGCGAACGCCAATAGAAGTCGATCTCGAATCCATGGACACGCACGTTGACCTGCGGCACTGGGAGTTCGCCGCTCCGGATCAGCGCAAGGAAACGCTCTTCGGCCTCCGAGCGTGTCATTGCCGGCTGCTGCTCAGCGGCGAGGATCGCGCGCAGCCTCGGCGCTCCTGCTCGACGCGGGTAGCGTGCGATGATGCGCCGCAGCTCCAGCTCCGTCACTCTGCCAAGCCGAAGGCCACGCGCCATTGCCTGTTCCAAACTGCGATTCTGGAGCACGGCAGCCAGATCGAGAATGGTGCGGGCAACGGATGTGACAGGCACACCGTCGCAGACTGTGCGTTCATCAGCAGGTAGTTGCACGCGGTGCAGCTCCACGCCGTCACGCCGAGCGGGGTGGCCGCGCCACGTGCTCACGACAACTGGCGTTGTGATGTCCACCAGCAGGTCGTGGAGACGTCCGGCGGTCTGGTGGCTTCCGACGGCGTGCGGCCCGAAGCCGTAGACGCTGGCGAGCACGTCGCGATGCGGACCGTCGAGTCCCGGCACGCGATATACGCAGTGCCCGACCCGCACCAGTCTCCCGCTCTTGACCCGTTCGTCGATCAGCGTGCGAGGCACACCGGATGACACGAGTTGCCAGCGTGTAACGACGCCGTGCTGCGCCTGGCCGAGCGCGAGAATCCGTTCATCTGCATGGAGCGAGCGCATGCACCATGATCAACGGCGAACGTGTGCGTGAGTATGGCTCGACGGGTCGGGCATGGGCATGTCGGCCGGCATGGAGTTCGGCGGAAACCCAGCGTCGCAGTGACGCTGCAGCCCGCACGCAGAGAGCATTCACCGATGCGTCGCCAGGAACGCGGTGCATGGGAGATCCGTGGCGGGTAAACGGTTGCCAGACCCGATCTGCCGCCATTCATCCCGACCGGCCGCCCGATACCTGGCGGCAGAGCGGTGGCGAGGACCGTTGGCACGCCAAACAGTCGCAGAAGTTCTGTTCCGTGGCGGCGCACCGGGATGTCAGGGGCCAGTCCGTACGGCCGCCCTCGGCCTTGGCACGATGCCGCGTCTACGCACTGCCGCAATCGCCGCAGACCTCTACGGGCAGCTGCCGGTTGCCTCGCGGCCTCGCCTTCGCTACGATTGAACAATCGTTCATTCAACCGTCGCCAGCACCCCGTCGAGACGCATGCCCCGAACGCCCGAACAGCTCGAGACCATCCGCGCCGAAAGCCGCGAGCGCATCCTGGAGGCGGCGCTGCGGCTCTTTGCGCGCCAGGGCTACGCAGCGACGTCGGTGCGCAGAATCGCCGAGGAGGCCGGGGTCTCGCAGGGGTTGCTCTACAACTATTTCGAGGGCAAGGAAGCGCTGCTGCGGGCGATGTTCGAGCGGAGCACGACGGACGTGGAGCAGTCGCTGTCGGAGGCGGAGACCGGTGCAGCGCCACAGGAGCGGATCGAGCGGCTGGTGCGCTCCGCGTTCGCGATCGTGGGCGAGCATCTCTCGTTCTGGCGGTTGTCGTACCAGCTGCGGATGCAGCCGGGAGTACTGGAAGGGCTGGAGGAAGCGACCACTGCCTGGACGGAGGCGACGCGAGCGCGCATCGAGCGGCTGCTTGGCGGTGCGGGTGTGCGCGATGCGGCGATCGACGCGCGGGTGTTGTTTGCGGCGATCGACGGTGCGGCGCAGCACTTCGCGCTGGACCCGGAGGGATATCCGGTGGAACAGGTGACGCGCGCGCTCGTGCGGCGCTTCACTCGAATCGAGCAGCACGAGCAGAACGGGAGGGAGTGATGGGTGGACGTGAGTGGGTGGATCGGGATCTCTATCCGTTTGAATCCAGGTACCTGGACGTCGGTCCGGGCCGCATGCACTACGTTGATGAGGGCAGCGGTCCCGTCGTGCTGATGGTGCACGGCACACCGACGTGGTCGTTTCTGTACCGCGAGCTGATCCGCGACCTCGCGCGCGATCATCGTGTGATTGCACCGGATCATCTCGGTTTCGGTCTGTCGGACCACCCCGACGAATTCGGTTACCGTCCGGAAGACCACGCGCGCGTGCTGGAGCAGTTCATCGAGCGGCTCGGTCTGCGCGACATCACGCTGGTCGTTCACGATTTCGGCGGACCGATCGGGCTCTCGTACGCGGAGCGGCATCCGGAGAACGTGCGCGCGCTCGTGCTGTTCAACACGTGGCTGTGGTCGCTGGCGGGATCGAGCGCGGAGCGCGTCGCACGCGTCATGGGCAGCGGGTTCGGCCGTTTCCTGTACACGCGGCTCAACATCTCCCCACGCATGATCGTGCCCGCTGCGTTCGGCGATCGCCGCCGGCTCTCGAAGGCGGTACATCGCCACTACATCGACGCACTCGACACACCGCGGGCGCGCTACCCGTCCTGGGTGTTTGCGCGGGAGGTGCTCGGCTCAGGCGAGTGGTACGAGCAGCTGTGGAAGGACCGCGGCACGCTCGAGCAGCACCCCGCGCTCCTGATCTGGGGCAGAAAGGACCCTGCCTTTGGCGGCGCCCTGTCCCGCTGGAAGGAGGCCTTCCCCGCGGCGCGCGTTGTCGAGCTGCCGGATGTCGGCCACTTCGTGCAGGAGGAAGCGCCGCGCGAGGCGACGTCGGCGATCCGCGAGTTCCTGGCGAGCCTCACGTTCTGAAACGGAATTCACCGCAGCGAGCGCTGAGAGCGCAAAGGTACGTGACTTCGAAATGAACGCCATTACGGAGTGAGTCCAACGTGCAGGTAGCAATCGACAGACTTGGCACCTGCGTCGAAAAAAAGGCGCCGAAGACGAAACTCCGCGTCCTCGGCGCCCTATGCGGTGAAATGACGTTCCTCCGGTGAAAGTCTTCCTGCGGAGGAAATACCGCTATGCGTGCACTTCCACTTCCTTCTCGCGCTTCGCCTCCTCGACGATCTTCCCGGTCACGTGCTGCGGCGCCTCCTCGTAGCCGTAGAAGCGGCGCGTGTGCACCGCGCGGCCCTGCGTGAGTGAGCGCAGCATCGTCGCGTACTTGTAGAGCTCGGCCTGCGGCACGAGTGCCTTGATCCGCGTTTTGGCGCCTTCCTGCTCCATGCCGAGGATGCGGCCGCGGCGGTGGTTCAGGTCACCCATCACGTCGCCCATGTACGCTTCGGGCGTGATCACTTCGACTTCGACGATCGGCTCGAGGAGCACGGGATCGGCACTGGCGGCCGCCTTCTGGAAGGCGAGCGACCCGGCGATCTGGAACGCCATGTCGCTGGAGTCGACCGAGTGGTAGGAGCCGAAGAACAGTTCCGCCTCGAAGTCGACGACGGGGTAGCCGGCGATGATGCCGCGGCGGGCGGCTTCCTGGACCCCCTTGTCGACGGACGGAATGAACTTGCCCGGTACGACACCGCCCGTGATGGCGTTGGTGAACTCGTAGCCCGCTCCGCGCTCGCGGGGACGGAGCCGCACGTGGGCGTCGCCGAACTGGCCGTGGCCGCCCGTCTGCTTCTTGTGCTTGCCCTGCGCCTCGGCAGGCTTTCGGATCGTCTCGCGGTACGGGATGCGCGGCTCTTCCGTGACCACCTCGACGTGGTACTTCCGCTTGAGCCGCTCCATCTGCACGTCCAGGTGCAGCTCGCCGAGCCCGCGGATGATCGTCTGGCGGATCTCGGGGTCATAACCGAACACGAACGTCGGGTCCTCCTCGTGGAGGCGGTTCAACGCGCCGCCGATCTTGTCCTCGTCGCTGCGCGAGGCCGCGCGGACGGCGAGGGCGATATCGGGCTCGGGGAAGCGGATCGGATCCAGCTCGACCGCGTCGTCCTCGGCGCTCAGCGTGTCATTCGTGTGGCTGTTCTTCAGCTTCGCGACGACGCCGATGTCACCGGCGTGCAGCCGCTCGACCTCGATGCGATCGCGCCCGATGGGCACGGAAAGGTGCGCGAGCTTCTCGGCCGCGCTGCGCGTCGCATTGTAGACGTCCTGCCCGTTGGCGACGGTGCCGCTGAAGATGCGGAAGTAGCTGAGCTCGCCGACATGCGGCTCGGCCATGGTCTTGAAAATCAGCGCGGCGAACGGGCCCTCATCGGTGCCGAGCAGCTCCATCTCGTCGTCGCGACCGACATGGTGCGTGAACTCGTGGTGTGCCTGCGCGGGATTCGGCACGATCTCGACGAGTGCCTCGAGCAGCGCACGCACGCCCCAGGTCTTTTCGGGGGCGCCGCAGAACACCGGAAACAGCTGGCCGTGCAGCATGGCGTCGCGGCAGGCGGCGAGCGCTTCCGCCGTGGTGATCTCGCCGCCTTCGAGGTAGCGCTCGAGCAGGGCATCGTCGGTTGCCGCGATCGCTTCGAACAGCTCCGTGCGCAGCTGGTTGGCGCGCTCTTCCAGCCCGGCCGGGATCGGCTCCGCCGTGTACTCGCCTGTTTCTGTGCCCTTCCGGTAGATGTGGGCCTGGCCCGTGAACAGGTTCACGATGCCGCGGAAGTCCTCCCCTTCCCCGATCGGCAGTTCCGCCGCGAAGGCGTTCGGCGTCATGTGCCGCTTCAGCTCGTCGAGCACCTTCTCGAAGTTGGCGTGCTCGCGGTCCATCTGGGAGATGAAAAAAAGCCTGGGAATCGACCGCGCCTCGCAGTACTCCCAGACCTTCTCGGTCCCGACCTCGACGCCCGTGGTGGCGCCCACCACGATTACAGCCCCATCGGCGACCCTGGTCGCGGCGACGGCGTCGCCGGTGAAGTCCAGGTATCCTGGCGTATCGAGCAGGTTGACCTTGACCCCATTCCAGTCGGCGAATGCGACGGCGGTCTGTATCGAGATGCCGTGCTCCGTCTCCTCGTCGGTGTACATCGTCAGCGCGGTGCCGTCCCGCACGCTGCCGTGCCGGCGCGACGTCCCCGTCGCGAAGCAGAGCGCATCGATGAGAGTGGTCTTTCCGGAGCCGCCGTGGCCGAGCACGGCGACGTTGCGGATTCGATCCGAGGTGTATTCCTTCGCAGCCGCCATGAAGCCTCCTGACCGGAAGAGCCCCTGAGGGTGGGTGGGGATCCGGATCGTACCGCAAGCGCCGACGAGGCGTCAAGCGTCGCTGCTCACAGCACGGAAAGATCCGGGAAAAACCACCATCCGGTCGGGAGAACCCGGGTAGTGGATGGGGTTTCGACCGACTGGTCAGGACGCAGGAATGACGCCGGGCAGGCGGGCCAGCGCGCGAGGGGAGCGGCGGCCTCGATTGACGGCCGCGCTCCGGGCAGCGCCTAGTTCTGTCGGTACCGCTTCGATGCCTCGTCCAGCAGCCGCCGCTCGTCCGCGGTAAGGCTGGCGATGCCCTGGGTGCTGATCTTGTCCAGCACGCGGTCGAGCTGATCGAGCATGCGCGCATCGTCGGCCCGCCGCTGCTGCGGCGGCGGCTGCTGCGGTGGCGGCGGCGCGGCGCTGCTGCTGCCGCTGCGCCCGCCGGGAACGACCGTGAGGTTCTTGTTCCGGCGCTTCGGCATCGCCCCGCGGATCCGGGACATCATCCCCCCGCTTCCGTAGCGTCGGTGTCCGGCGAAGCGCAGGTAGAGGTAGCCACCCGCGAGGCCGCCCAGGTGGGCGAAATGTGCGACGCCGTCTCTCGCTCCACCGACCGCGTTCATCAGGCTGAGCACGAACATGAACGCAACGAGCCACTTCGCCTTCACGGGCAGGATGCCCCAGATGTAGATCGGCATGTCCGGATAGAACATGGCGAACGCGAGCAGCACGCCGTAGACGCCCGCGGAGGCGCCGATGATGGGCGCATCGTAGGCGAAGAAGAACGAGAGGGCCGCGCCGCCCAGCCCGGACACGAGCCAGAAGATGAGGAAGCCCCGCGAGCCGAGCCGGTCCTCCAGCGGCGGCCCGAAGAAGAACAGGGCGATCATGTTGAAGATCAGGTGCCCGAACCCGCCGTGCGCGAACATGTACGTGATCAGCGTCCACGGCCGCACGAGTGTGAGTGCGGGGACGAACGCGAGCTGCATCGTGAGGGACGGAATCACGTTCTGCAGCAGAAACACCACGGTGTTCGCGATCAGCAGCCGCCCCACCCAGGGAGACATGCTGAAGCCGCCGAAACCGCCGAAGGAAGAACCTCTGTACGCCATCTGATCGTCCTGGTGCGCGCGACCGCACGCACCTCGAATTTCGTTTGTCGGAAGAGAGTGCTAGACCCCGCGACGGCGGGCGTGTTCCTCGATGCCGAGCCTGCAGATGCGCTCGCAGACTTCCGGGAACGGCATTCCGGCCGCTGCCGCGCCCTTCGGGAACAGCGAAGCGGCGGTCATCCCCGGCAGCGTGTTCGCCTCGAGACACCAGAACGTGTTCTCGGCATCCAGCCGGAAATCGACGCGGCTGTAGCCGCGCAGCTTGAGTGCGCGGTGTGTCTTGAGCGCAAGCATCTGTGCTGTCACGACCTGCGCTCCCGTCAGGTCTGCCGGGAAGATCTCTTCCGCCATCCCCGGCTGGTACTTGCACTCGTAGTCGAAGATCTCGTGCTTGGCGATGATCTCGCCGACCGGCAGCGGATCGTCCCCCAGGACGGGGACGGTCAGCTCGCGGCCGGGGATGAAGCGCTCGATCATTACCTCGTCGTCGTAGCAGAACGCCTCCGCAACGGCGGCGTCGTAGTCCTTCGGGTCCTTCACCACCGTGAGGCCGACCGTGGAGCCCTGCTTGCTCGGCTTCACGACCGCCGGCCACCCGACGACTTCCGTCACGTCGTCGACGGTGGCGGGCGCCATCAGCCACTCCGGTGTCGGCACGCCGGCGCCGAGCATGAGTCGCTTCGAGATGTCCTTGTCCATCGCGATCGCGCTGCCCAGCATGCCGCTGCCCGTGTACGGAACGCCGGTCAGGTCCAGCAGCGCCTGCAGCGTGCCGTCCTCGCCGGATCCGCCGTGCAGTGCGAGAAAGGCGACGTCGACACCCGCCAGTTCCGGCGCGCGCAGCAGCGCGGCGACGTCGCCGGTACGCAGCACATCCAGCTCGCCGCGCCCCGGCGGCAGTGGCGACACACCCGCATCGAGCAGCCGCGCCTCCTCCTCGCCGCGCAGCACACCGCGCGCGGTGTCCACGGAAACGACGTCGTGGCCGCGCGAGCGCAGTGCCTTCACGACCTGCGCGCCGCTTGCAATGGAAACGTCCCGCTCCTCACTGGTTCCGCCGAACAGCACCGCGATCTTCATCCACGCCACCCTTCAGGGGCCCTGCCCCTCTCGCTCCACTCGCCTCGTTGCAAACCGATCTACCCTGTTCACGAGCTGGCCGCCGCACCCGACGGGCCGCAGCGGCCCGCTTACTGGGTCAAGTACCGTACCACGTCGTAGCGTGTGATGATGCCGCGCAGCTCGCCATTCGACGCCACCAGCACGGCCGGGTTCTGCCGAGTCAGCATGCGACCCACCCCGCTCATGGGCGTGGCCGCATCCACGACGGGGAGCGGCTCGTCCATCACTTCCTCGACGGTCCGGTCGAGCACGGCCGGGTCCTCGATGACGCGCGCCATGAGCGACGACTCGGCGAGCGAGCCCACGCAGCGGCCGTCGTCGCAGACCGGAAGCTGTGAGATGTTGTACGTATTGATCAGCGCGAGTGCCTGGCGCAGCTTCGCGTGCGGCTCGACGGACACGAGTGCCGGCGCCGGGCCCTCCTTGCGCTCGATCATCTCCTCCGCGCGCAGGCGCTCGGGCTCGAGCAGCCGGTTCTCCCGCAGCCACTCGTCGTTGTAGACCTTGCTCAGGTAGCGCTCGCCGGTGTCCGGCAGCACGCAGACGACGAGCGCGTCCGGATCGTCCACCTGCTGCGCGACCTGGACAGCGAGCGTCGCGATCAGCCCCGCGCTGCCCCCCACGAACAGGCCTTCCTCGCGCGTCAGCCGGCGCGCCATCCGGAAGGCGTCGCGATCGCTCACGGAATGGAACTCGTCGATGATCTCGAAGTCCAGCGTCGAGGGCAGCTTGTCGTTGCCGATCCCCTCCACCTTGTACGGTGCGCCCTCCCCCTTCTCGTGCGTCGCGTGGTAGTGCGCGAAGATGGAGCCGACCGGGTCGCCGGCGATCACGCGCACCTTCGGGTTGCGCTCCTTCAGGTAGCGCGCGACGCCGCTGGTCGTGCCGCCTGTCCCGGCCGAGCCGACGAAGTGCGTGATGCGCCCCTCCGTCTGCTCCCAGATCTCGGGGCCCGTCGTACGGTAGTGAGCCTCGGGGTTGACCGGGTTGTAGAACTGGTCGGCGAGGATCGCACCGGGCGTCTCCTGCACGATGCGCTTGGCTGTCTGCACGTAGTTGTCCGGGTGATCGGGCGGCACGGCCGTCGGTGTCACGACGACGTCCGCGCCGAACGCCTTGAGCAGCCGCACCTTCTCCTGGCTCATCTTGTCCGGCATCGTGAAGATGCAGCGGTAGCCCCGGATGGCGGCGGCGATCGCGAGCCCCACACCCGTGTTGCCGCTCGTCCCCTCGACGATGACGCCACCCGGCTTCAGCCTGCCGTCCCGCTCGGCCGCCTCGATCATCGCGAGGCCGATGCGGTCCTTGACCGAGCCGCCCGGATTGAAGAACTCCGCCTTGGCATACACCGGCGTACGGGCGGTGCCGGTCACCCGGTTGAGGCGGATGAGCGGCGTCCACCCGATCGTGTCCAGCACGTTCGCGTACGGGCGCGCATGTGCACGCGGTGCATCACTCATCCGAGCCTCCGGTCGGGGTGCCCATCGCGTCGAGCGTATCCACGCGGAAGCGCACCGGCACACGCGTCCACGCCGGCACGCGACGATCCGCCCGACGAGCCGGCGTGAAGCGCAGCTTCCACGCGCCGCGCACGGCGGCGGAGTCGAACTGGTTCACGCCGCTCGACACGTCGACGCTCACGCTGTCCACGTCGCCGCGCTCCGTCACGTGCACGAGCAGCATGGTCTCACCCTCGGCCTGCGCGTCCCACAGCTCACCCGCGGGATACTCGAAGGGGGTACCATCCGGGATGAGCGCGGGTGGCTCTTCGGACGACTGCAGCTCACCCTCGCACGCGGCCAGGAGCGCGGGCACCAGGAGAAGCAGGGGCAGGCGGATCTTCATCGGTCCTCGGGTCAGGGGTTGTGCCGCGTCGGCGTGCCGGGGGCAGCGCCGATCATGTCGTGCAGCTCGGCAAGGATCGTCAGTGCCTGGATGGGGGTCAGCCGGTCCACGTCGAGTCGACGCAGGCGCTCCAGCACCGCCGGCTCCGGCTGGTGGAAGAGCGAAAGCTGATCACGCGCCGCTGCGGCCGGCGCATGAGCGCCACTGCGGCCGAGCCCCGCACCCGCGCCGCCGTGTGCGCCCTCGAGCTCGTGCAGGATTTCGCGGGCCCGTGCGACGACCTCCGCCGGCAGCCCTGCCAGCCGGCCGACCTCGATGCCGTAGCTGCGGTCGGCGCCGCCCGGCTGCAGGTGGTGCAGGAACACGATGTCGTGACCGACTTCGCGCACCGCGACATTGAAGTTCACGAGTGCCGCCAGCAGCTCCGACAGCTGCGTCAGCTCATGGTAGTGCGTCGCGAAGATCGTCTTGGCGCCGGTCGTCTCGTGCAGGTGCTCGGTGACCGCCCATGCGATGCTCACCCCGTCGTACGTTGCCGTACCGCGGCCGATCTCGTCGAGCAGCACGAGCGAGCTGCGTGTGGCGTTGTGCAGGATCGCCGCGGTCTCGTGCATCTCGACCATGAACGTCGACTGCCCGCGCACGAGATTGTCGCTCGCCCCGACCCGCGTGAAGATGCGATCGCACACCGGCAGCCGCGCCCGTCCCGCAGGCACGAAGCTGCCGATCTGCGCGAGCAGCTGGATCAGTCCGACCTGGCGCAGCAGCGTGCTCTTGCCGGCCATGTTGGGGCCGGTCAGGATCATGATGCGCTGGTCTTCGTCGAGCACCACGTCGTTCGGGATGAACGCTTCGCGCGGCATCATCGTCTCGACGACGGGATGGCGGCCCGCCCGGATCTCGAGCGCGTAGCCGCTGTGCACCTCCGGGCGCACGTAGTCGCGACGTTCGGCAAGGTGTGCAAGCGTGCAGAGCACATCGAGCTCTGCAACCGACGCGGCGGTATCCTGCAGCCGCGTCGTCTGCTCCGCCACCTGCGCGCGCACCTCACCGAACAGTCTGACTTCGAGCGACGCGATGCGCTCCTCGGCGGTGAGCACCTTCTGCTCCCACGACTTCAGCTCCGGCGTGACGTAACGCTCCGCATTGGCGAGCGTCTGCTTGCGCTCGTAATCGGCCGGCACCCGCTCGGCGTTCGCGCGCGTCACCTCGATGAAGTAGCCGAACACCTTGTTGTACCCGACCTTGAGCGAGCTGATGCCGGTGCGCTCGCGCTCCTGCGCCTGCAGCCGCGCGATCGTGTCCTGCGCACCGTCGCGCAGCAGGCGCAGCTCGTCCAGCGCCTGGTCGTACCCCTCGCGGATCACGCCGCCACTGCCGGCCGCGGGATCGGGCGTGTCCGCAAGGGCACGCGCGAGGAGTGCGTGCACGTCGCCCAGCGTGTCCAGTGCCGAGATGCGGTTCAGCATCGGCGCGCGCACACCCTCGAGCGCGCCATGCAGTGCAGGCAGTCGCTGCAGTGCCGCGCGCAGTGCGCCGAGATCGCGGGGCTGCGCGCGGGCCGCACCGACCCTGGCCGCGAGCCGTTCCAGGTCGCGGATCTCCTTCAGCTCGGTCCGCACCGCCCGCCGGCGCGGCGCGTCCTCCAGCAGCTCGGCAACCGCGTCCTGCCGCGCCCAGATCCGCTCGGCGGAGAGCAGCGGGCGGAGCACCCAGCGACGCAGCAGACGGGCGCCCATCGCGGTGAGCGTTTCGTCGATGACGTCGATCAGGGTCGCCGCACGACTTCCCCGCGCATCGGAGCGCAGCGGCTCGACCAGCTCGAGGTTGCGGCGGGTCATCTCGTCCAGCGCCATGGCAGCGCCGCTGCGCTCCAGGCGGGGCGGCCGCAGCGCCGCGAGCGCCCCGGGCTGCACCTCGCCCAGGTACGCGACCAGGGCGCCCAGTGCGCCGATGCAGGGACCGTCCTCGGGCTGGAACCCGAACCCCGCGAGGCCGTGGACACGGTAGCGGCGCTGGAGCTCATCGGCGGCCGCGTCGGCCTCGAACAGCCAGTCCGGCCGGAAGGTCCGGACGGGCAGCGGTCCGGACCACTCCCGGCTCTCCCACGACGCCGGCAGCAGCAGCTCCGCCGGCTCCAGCCGCGCCAGCTCCGCCTCCAGCGCCGCCTGCTCCACCTGCAGCGCGATCACCTCGCCCGTGGAGATGTCCGCGGCCGCAATCGCCAGCTCCCCGGCACCCGCCTCGCGCAGCGCGACGAGGAAGTTGTTGCGCCGGTCGGACAGCAGTGAGTCCGACAGGAGCGCGCCCGGCGTGACGGTCTCGAGCACCTCGCGGCGGACGATGCCCTTCGCCTCGGCCGGGTCCTCGACCTGCTCGCAGATCGCGACGCGCTGGCCAAGCCGGATCAGGCGCTCGATGTACTCGTCGCGGGCCCGCGCCGGCACACCCGCCAGCGGGACGTTCGCCGCGCCGCCGTTGTTGCGGGACGTGAGTGTCAGGCCGAGCAGCCGGGCCCCTTCCTCGGCGTCCTCACAGAACATTTCGTAGAAGTCGCCGACGCGAAAAAATACGAGCGCATCCGGGTGGCGCGACTTGGCGTCGCGCCACTGTTGCATCAGCGGGGTGTCGTCCGACTTCGGCATGCCGGCACGATAACCGCAGCGTGGATCGGGCGGCAACACGAGCACACGCGTGCGCTTTACTTCCCTCTGTGGCAGGGTCATCTTTCAGTGCTTTGTCCGGGCGCCGGAGTGGCGCCACAGAATTCGCCCTTCACGGGCGTCGATCAAATGGATGGCACCACTGTGATCAAGCCGAGTTTTGACGCATACAATGCCGCCTACGTGCAGTCCCTGTACGACCGCTACCTGCAGAATCCCGCGGCGGTCGACGAGGTGTGGCGTGCCTGGTTCGAGACGGAGGAAGGGCGGCGCGGGTTGCTGGGCGCACCGTCGCACAACGGTGCGGTCGTCGCGGCCGCGCCGGAGGCGGGGGGACTGACCCGCTCTCATCTGCGGGCGGCATTCGCGGCCGGCGAGCTGGTGGACGCGTACCGGCTGCACGGCCACCGCGCGGCGCACCTGGACCCCCTCGGCAGCGAGCCGGTCGGGCATCCCATGCTGGATCCGTCGTTCCACGGCACGAGCGAGGACGAGCTGGCGAGTGTGCCGACCGACCTGTTCGGCCTGGAGCACGCCGGCGACAACATGCGCGACGCCCTGCACTGGCTGCGCTCGATCTACTGCGGCCCGATCGGCTACGAATACGAGTTCCTGGAGGATCCGACCAGCCGCGAGTGGCTGCGCGAGCGGATCGAGACGGGCGTGCACACCGTGCAGCTCGACGCGGCCGGCCAGCGCCGGCTGCTCGACCGGCTGACGCAGGTGGAGGCATTCGAGCAGTTCCTGCACCGCTCCTACCTGGGACAGAAGCGCTTCTCGATCGAAGGCAACGACATGATGGTGCCGATGATCGATCGCGCGATCGAGCAGGCAGCCCGGGCCGGTGCGCAGGAGGTCGTGATCGGCATGGCGCATCGCGGCAGACTGAACGTGCTGACGCACGTGCTGGGCATGCCGTACGCTTCGATCCTCAAGAAGTTCGAGGGTCACTACGACGAGGGGCCGGGCACCGGCGACGTGAAGTACCACCTCGGCTTCGAGGGCAGCATCGAGACGCCTGCCGGAACGGTGAACGGGCTCCTTTCGCCGAACCCGAGCCACCTCGAGTTCGTGCATGCCGTCGTCGAGGGAATGACGCGCGCCAAGCAGACCGACCGCTCGCAGCGCACGATCACGCAGGACCCGGATCTCGTCGTCCCGATCGTCATCCACGGCGACGCCGCGTTCTCCGGCCAGGGCGTGGTCCCCGAGACGCTCAACCTGGCGCGGCTGAACGGCTACAGGACCGGCGGCACGCTGCACATCATCGCCAACAACCAGGTCGGCTTCACGACGGACCCGCGCGATGCGCGCTCGACCGACTACGCGAGCGATATCGCACGCGGCTACGACGTTCCCGTCTTCCACGTCAACGCCGACGATCCCGAGGCATGCCTCGCCGTGATCAACCTCGCGATGGCGTACCGAGCCCGCTTCCACAGCGACGTCGTCATCGATCTCATCGGCTACCGCAAGTACGGGCATAACGAGGGCGACGAGCCGACCTACACGCAGCCGGTACGCTACCGCAGGATCGCATCGCATCCCACGGTGCGGACGCTCTGGGGCGAGCAGCTCGTCAGGCGCGGCACACTCGCGGAGAGCGACGTCACCGCAGCATGGGATCGCGTCTACAACGGGCTGATCGCCGAGCAGCAGCAGATCCGGGACACGGGTGCGCGGGACGAGGAGATCGAGCTGGAGATGCCGCAGGTCGAGGCGCCGACGCCGATCGACACCACCGTGCCTGCGGTCGTGGTGAAGTCGATCGACGCGCAGCTCCACCAGTGGCCCGACACGTTCAGCGTGAACCCCAAGCTGCAGCGCCAGCTGGACCGGCGCGGCAAGGTGGTGCCAGAGAACGGCAACCTCGACTGGGCGCACGGCGAAGCACTGGCATTCGGGTCCCTGCTGCGCGACGGCGTGCCGATCCGCCTCACCGGACAGGATGTCGAGCGCGGCACGTTCAGCCAGCGACACCTCGTGCTGCATGACGCCGAATCGAACCAGCTGCACACGCCGCTCGCGAACCTCGAGGAGGGACGCGCATCCTTCGAGGTGTACAACAGCCCGCTCAGCGAGCTCGCGACAATGGGCTTCGAGTACGGCTTCTCGGTCGTCGCACCAAAGGCGCTCGTGCTGTGGGAAGCACAGTTCGGCGACTTCGTCAACGGCGCACAGGTCATCATCGACCAGTTCATCACGGCCGGCAGGGAGAAGTGGGGGCAGGAGTCACGGCTCGTGCTGCTGCTGCCGCACGGCTACGAGGGCCAGGGGCCGGAGCACTCCAGCGCCCGCCTCGAACGCTTCCTGCAGCAGGCGGCCGAAGGCAACATCCGCGTCGCCAACTGCACGACGCCCGCACAGTACTTCCACCTGCTGCGTCGTCAGGCACTGCTCGACGACAAGCGCCCGCTCATCGTGATGACGCCCAAGAGCCTGCTCCGTCATCCGCGTGCGACGTCCAGACCCGCGGAACTCTCCGAGGGCGGCTTCCGCTTCGTCATCGATGACGAGGCGATTCAGGATCGCCAGGCCGTCGAGCGCATCGTGGCGTGCACCGGCAAGGTCTACTACGACCTGCTCGCCCGGCGCGAAGAGGAGAACAGCGACGCGATCGCGCTGGTCCGCGTGGAGCAGCTCTACCCGTTCCCTTCGGATCAGCTGCGCGAGCTCGTCGCGTCGTACCCGAACGTGCGCGAGATCGTCTGGACGCAGGAGGAGCCGGCCAACATGGGCGCATGGCGATTCGTCCAGCCGCTGCTCCAGGACGTGGCCGGCTCGGCGGAGGTCCGCTACAACGGCCGCCCCGAGCGCGCATCTCCGGCCGAGGGGTACCTCAGCACGCATGAGGCAACGCAGCGCGAGATCGTGCAGCGGGCCCTCACCGTGCAGCGGCCCCGGCGCGCTGCGCGCAAGCGCGCAGAAGCGTAGTCCGGGCGGTCCCGGGCTGCCGGGCAGGCCTCACGCGACGGCCGGCGGTACAGTACCGCCGGCCGTTCGCTCACTGCCCCGCTGCAGGGCACGCGACTTGCCCCCGCAAAGCGCCGATCGTGCACATTCCAGGAGGCGCCATGTCCTCGTTCGGCATCTACATCATCGGCTTCGTCATCCTCATCATCGGTCTGGCCATTGCCGCGACCCTGCTCGGCGTACCGACGGTGTGGATCGGTGTGGGAATCATCGTGCTCATCGGGCTGGGCATCCTCAGCGGCGTATCCCGCACGCGGAACCCGGATCCGCCGGAGTCGTAGGCCACGAACTTGGCCGGGGCGCGAACCGGCCTTCCGCGCGGTGTGCGAGACCGCCCGCGATGCCTGCTGACACGGAACGGCCGCGCGGAACGTTTTTCCTGAAGTGGGGCTAAATTTCCTTCTGCGTACACAGGTTCACCGGGAAGGAACGTGGATTCGCTGGTCGTTGTCACGCATCCGCAGCCGCTGCTGCTCGAGGCCCGTCCGATCCGACACCCGGACACCCCGCCCGGGAGTGCCGCGCTCGCGTATTACCACGAGAACCGACTCGTTGCGCGCGGCGTCGTCGCGGAGACGGCGGTGCCGGCGATCCGCAGCCTGCTGCGCATGCCGGTCGCCGTCGCACTGGCGGCGACGGAGGATCCCGATCACAACATCGAGGCGCGTGTCTGCCTCGTCCTGCCCGTGGATGCGGGCGAGCTGCAGCGTTTCATCGAGGACGACGAGGAGGAGCCGGACGAGCCGTGGAAGGCCAGCGTGCCGGCGCCCCCGTTCGAGACGGAGTCTTCTTCCTCCTATGAAGACGACGACGAGGAAGATGACCAGGCGCGGCTCGCGCTGCTGCCGATCGGCAACGTCGTACGCGGCGCAGGCGACCGGCACCATGAAGACGTTGCTGCAGACGCGCGTGAGATGCTGCAGAACCTGCTGGCCGGCCGCGCTCGCGGTGCAGTGGACAAGGCCATTGACGATCTGCTCGACAGCCTCTGAGTAAGCTGGCCCCTGCGAACGCGGAGACGCAGGCCGCGGAGGAGCGACGCTTCCGTCGCATCTTCCGTCGCGTGCATGCCGGACACCCCGCGTGTCTGCGAGACGAGTGGGTGAGCGAGACGTGCCGCACTGCCGGCGGCGACGTCGTCCAACGCCCGATGGTATGGAGCCGGCGCAACGGCCCATGGCGCCGCGTGCCGATCCTGTTCGTCGGGGCTGCGCCGGGCAATGCGGGTGGTCGCGGGCGCGGTGAGCTGGGTGCGCACGGCACGCGGATCCCGTTCGGCGGTGACATCGCGGGCGCAAACCTGGATGCGCTGCTCGGCAGCATCGGCCTGGACCGCAACCAGGTGTTCCTGACCGCATCGTACAATGCGCTGCCCGCTGCGGGCGGTGGCGAGCCGACGCCAGCCGAGCTGCGCGAGCCGGTCGGAGAGTACGAGAGCAGCCTTCACCTGCTGCGCGATACCATCCTTGCAACCGGCGCGCCGCTGCTCGTGGCGCTTGGCAATGTCGGCATGCGCTCGATCGCGACGGCTGCGCGCCTCGCGGATGATGAACGGATTGTCACGCAGAACGCGCTGGCAAAGCGCGGTGCGACGCGCAACATTGTATTCGATCTCGCGCTGCTCGAGCCGGACGCAGGGTTCCGACGCACGTGGGAACGCGCGTGGACATCGCCCCTGCCACGGGTGCTCTGGACGACGCATCCCAGCGCGCAGAACATGAGCCCCTTCGCACGCACGGAAACACTGTTCCACGCGCGCATGCTCGAGACGCGCGCAGCGCTGCGTGAGGCAGCACACAGCGTCCTCGGCCTCCCGCTGCCGGAGGAGAGACCGCATCCGGAACCGGTGGGGATCTACGCTCTGCCCGAATGGCGGGAGCGCGTAGCACCGCACCATGAGCGGCTCGACAGGCTGTGGCGGGAGAAGGGCGTCTGATCAAGACCGTTGCTCCCGCTGCGCCACGCGGTTAGCGTTCAGAGCGAAATGGTTTACTACGCTCGTACCCCGCTGCGCCGGCTGATCCCCACCGTGCTCGTCCGCCTCGCCACCGATGATGGTGAGGTGACGTTCCGGGCACGCTGGCGACAGACGCCAATCGAGTTGCAGCGGATGATCATGTTCCGCCTGCGCCGCGGTCACCCGCTCTGGTTCGAGGATGATCGAGGCCGGGACCTGTGCTTCAAGCCTGAAGCGGTCTGGGCCGCAGTCGTCGACGGTCGGTAGGAGGTTTCATGTCACAACTCATCGTTGCCGTCATGCAGGCGGCTGCCAGTGGCGCGGATGCCGTGCCCACGCCGGGCTGGTGGCAGTGGCTGATGGACTTCATCGACACGCCCGCTCCGTACTCCCCGTTTTCCGAGTACCTCCTCGTCCTCTTCGTCCTGTGGCTGATGGCACGCCGCGACGCGCGCAAACAGGGCGACTTCGGCCGCCAGGCGCAGGAGGTGCTGGACGAGAAGTACCAGGCGGGCGAGATCAGCGAAGCGGCCTACAACAAGTATCGCCAGGACATTTCGTTGCGCCCCAAGCACTAGGTTTCTTTGTCTACCACAGAGGGCACAGAGGCCACAGAGTTTTTTTCACCGCGGAGGCGCTGAGGTTTTTCGCGGAGGTCCGCTGAGGTTTTTTTATCGACGACGCTGCGTTCCGGTGGGACGCAGCGTTTCGTTTTTGTGGTTGGTTCGCGGTGCGGATGGTTGCCGGCGTTTCCGCTTAATCTGAGCAGCAACGTTGCAGTTTCCGCGCGATGACAGCGCAGCAGGATGCGGGGATGAAGCCAGCGTCGCGACGAAGCAACTACAACAAAAAGCGCGTGCGTTCGGCGCGGACATCGAAGTGCGCGAAGAACATGCGCAACAGGCAAATCCTCCGCGTACCTCCGCGAAAAATCTCAGCGCCTCTGCGGTAAAAAAAAGCTCTGTGCCCTCTGTGTCCTCGGTGGTAGATAAAAACTAGAACCGCCACTCGACGCCGAGCACCGGCAGAACCGGCAGGGATGCCAGCGGCTTCAGCTCCGTACCGGATGGTGTACGATCGTAGTGGTAGAAAATCGCGTCACGGCGGTTCAGCGCGTTGAGCAGCTTCAGGTATGGCGTGACATCGAACACGGCACCGTTCAGCTCGCCACTCCACGTGTGCTCGACGCGTGCATCGACGCGCAGGTAGGGACGCTCGGGCTGCTCGCTGGTCGCGCTCGGGATGGACGCGACTTCGGTGTGGATGTGCGGGCCGGGTGTGCTGGCGCTCATGGTCGAGAACACGGGCGCGGCATTGTCGGGCTCGGGGATCGCGGTGTACGGCAGCCCCGAGCCGTAGGAGACGCGGACGTCGAATGCGCCGCGTCCGAAGGTGGGCCCGGCTACGCCGGCGCTGATCAGGTGGCGTCCTGCGAAGCGGCGCGCGTCGGCCGCGTAGCGGTCGTCGGCGTCATTGGACCAGACCCAGCCCAGGGAATAGCCGAGCCAGCCGGCGATGCGGTCGCCGTCGCGCCGCACCCAGAGCTCCACGCCGGATGCCTCCGCGCGATCGCTGATCGCGCTCGGCAGGCCGTCGTATGCCTTGTAATAGCCTTCCAGTGCGAGCACCATCGCATCGCCGAGATCCTGCGCGAGGTGCATGGTGACGTGTGACGCGCGCGCGACGGTCAGCGGCGGTGTCGCGATCGCGTCGTGCACGACGGAACCGACGAAGATGATCTCGTCTTCGGGTGCGCGGACGTACTGGTGGTAGCGGCCCCCTGCCACGGTGATCGCGGCGCGCTGGCCCAGCGCGAGGGTGAGCGAGATGCGCGGCGCGAAGCGCATGTCGTCGATCAGCTCGAAGCGATCACCGCGCAATCCGGCGCGCAGCCGGAGCCCGCGCAGCAGATTGAGCGATGCATCGACGTACGCGCCGCCCGAGTCGCCCTGCCCTTCCGCGCGCAGCAGCACGGAATCCTCCTCGGCACCGCGCACTGCGGCCGTGTAGTCGAACGTCATCCGGTCGATGGACGCGCCGTACGCCAGGCGAACCGGGCCGGCCATGCGCTCGAAGTCGGCCGCGATGCGCGAGCGTGAGGACTCCGCCGACGTCAGCAGCGGGCGGATCCCGCCGATCGGCAGCGTCGTCTGGAACGTGCCACCCGCGAGCGTGAACAGCGCGTTCGAGCCGAGCACCCGGCCGCGGTAGCGAAGCGACGCCGCGCGGTTGCCCCAGGCGGTCTCACCGTCCGCGCGCGAGGTGCTGTCGAGCTGTATCCCTTCCTCGTTCCAGAAGCCCGTGAGCGAGAGCTCCCCACCGGCCAGCGGTGCGTCGAAGCGGGCGATGGCGTCCCCGTAGCGGTAGGGAAACGCATCCGAGAAGAAGGGCTCCGCACCGAAGCCGTGCACGGCCCGTCCAGCGATCAGGAACCCCGCATCGTGCGGCAGCGGGCCCTCGATGCGGCCCCGCGCCGACAGCATGTCTGCGCCGACCTCGGTGTGCACGCGCCCGGTGCGCGCGGAGCGGGACTCCAGCTCCATGATGTAGGAGAGGCCCCCGTCGAAGCGTGCCGGCGCACCGCCCAGGTACAGGTTCGCGGTGCCGAGCCAGTCCGTATCGAGTGCTGCGATCAACCCGCCCAGGTGGAAGGGGGCGTACACCGGCGCCCCGTCCAGCAGCACGAGCTTCATGTCCGCCTGGCCGCCACGGACGTACAGCACGTCCGAGGGATCGATTGGCTCATAGCCGGGAATCGCCCGTGTCATCTCGCCCAGGCCGAGCTCCGCGATGCCCGGCGACGCCTCGAGCACGTGAACACTCGCCGGCCCCAGCGCGCCTACCCCCGACGGCGTGCTGTCAGTCCGTGTCGTCGGGATCGATGCCGCGCGTGCGAACACCACGGGCAGCTGGACCGGGCGGAGCCGGAGCGCAAAATCGAGCGACACGCGACCACTGGACGGCACGGACACCTGCACGTCGAGTGGTGCGTGGTCGATGTGCGTGGCCCGCAGGACGCGCCGGCCTGCCGGCACGTTCCGCAGGATGTAGATCCCGTTCTCGTCCGTGGAGGTGCGCAGGTCGTCGCGGCCGCTCAGCGGGATCTCGACGACCGCGAAGCGAAGGGGCGCACCGCTGTTCTCACTGCGCACCTGCCCCCACACCAGTCCGGTCGCCTGGGCAGGTCCGGCCTGCAGCGACGCAATCAGGGCAAGGGCGGCGGCGATGGGCAGCATGGACTGCGCGACACTCCGTGGCAGGCGGATTCGCGGTACGGCCTGCCCGTCAGGCGAGCGGGTCGTTCAGGGCACTTACGAAGGAATAACACAAAAACGCGCGCAGGTGCAATCCACCTGCGCGCGTCTGCAGAACTGGCCCGGCAGAATCAGGGGGCGCGGAACACGATCACGTTGTCGCTGCGCTCGACCACATCCCCCGGCGTCTGCAGCGTCGTGCCTTCCTTTTGCAGCAGCGTCTGGCCATCTGCGACGATGCTGGCGTACGCCAGGCTGCGGGGCAGCAGGACGTGGACGACGCCGCTGCCGAGGCCTGTCGCCTGGATGCGGCTGGGCCCGGTGCTGAAGCGTGTCGCTGCCGAGGCCTCCGTTTCGACCGTGGCGGTCGGAGCGTCGACCAGCACGACGCGGATCGACTGCACCCGCTCCGCGCCGTCGAGCAGTACGGTGAGCCTGCCGTCGACGGGCTCGATCGAGATGGAGGCGAGCTCCGTCGATGTCGCGGGTGCCGTTGCCGGCCCGATCGTGCCCGGAGCGTCCGGCTCCTGGACGCTCACGGGATCCGGCCGCGTGAGCTGGTCCCACGCGCCGATCAGCCAGCGCTGGACCGGCGAGCCGGGGATCGCCGCGGCGGCCGCGCTGGTTACCAGCAGCGCGAGCATGGCAGCCTTCAGGAAACCGACCCGCGCCGGCCGCCCCCAGGAACGGTGGGCGTCGATACGAAGCACATCCGCATCATCATTTGCCCCGACGACCTCCGTGGCACGTTCGGCCGCGAGGGCCGTTATGCCAGGCTGAATTGCAGCCGCCGTCGACGCGGGTCGATCGAGCCAGGCGAGGGCATGCGAGACGCGAACGGCCGTGGCGCGCATCCCGGCGAGCGTGTCCGTGCACACGGCACACGCCTCCAGGTGCACGGCCAGGCTGCGCGCAGCGGCGCCCTCGACTTCGCCGTCGAGGAATGCCTGAAGCTGTCCCTCACTCAGGTGGTTCATCCGGAACGCCCTGTGAATCCAGTGCCTCCGCGAATCTGCGGAGCGCACGTGCAATCAATGTACCGACGGAAGCGGGCGCGACTCCGACGACGCCCGCGATCTCTTCATACTTGAAGCCCTCTTCGCGCATCAGCAGCAACTGCTGGTCCCGCTGCGAGAGCGTGTCGAGCGCACGTCGCACGATGGCGATACGCTCGTTTCGTTCGACCTGCGCATCCGGCAGCGGCACGTGCGCCGAAAGGGAGGGCGCCGTCTGGAGCAGCCGCTGGCGCCGATCGGTCCTGCGCGCGCCGTCGCGCACCAGGTTCATCGCAACGGTGAACAGCCACGGACGCACTTCCTCGTCCGGCAGCGACTGGCGAAGCAGTCGCACGAAGGCTTCCTGCGCGATGTCCTCCGCCACGTCCGGATCACCGGTGAGGCGATGCAGGTAGCGGTACAGCGACGGATACAGCTCCTGGAACTGCGCCTCGAAATCCACTGGCCTCCGGTCCAGACGGACTCAATCTAGGAACGCCCGAAGCGGGCCGGTCGTGACAGGGCGGCCGGCCGCGGCAGGCTGCCGCGACCGGCCGGGAAAGCGCCGGTGGCGCAACGCCTAACGGGCGAGCACCGGAATGGCCACGCGGGTGTGCTCCCACTCCAGGACGAGGGTGGCCCCACTGTCGGCCGGCTCAGAACGGATGGTGAACTGCTCGACGTGGTCTTCGAGACGCTCTGCCGCGACGGTGCCGCGGCCAACCTCCTGCGCCTCGATTTCGGGCGTGTACGAGCTCTCGTGACCCCACTGGTCGATCGCGCGGTTCACGATGACCGTCCACTCTGACTCACCCGGAATCGTGTACAGCGAGTAGGCGCCGGGCTCGACGTCGATGCCCGCGATGGAGGCGGGCACCGACACGTGGAGGACGGTCGGCTCGTTCGCGCCGGTCCGCCAGAGCCGGCCGAACGGCACGTTCTCGCCACCGATCATGGTGCGCCCGCGCGCGCTCGGGCGGCCGTAGCACACCAGCACCTCGCCGCCGTCGATGGTGAACCGGGTCGAGTCGTAGGGGCTCGCGCGCCCGGCCGGGTCGCGCTGCGGCTCGCAGCCGAGCTGCCCCGCATCCTGGTCCTGCGTGGCGGCGAGCGGCGCCGCCTGCTCTGCCTCCGCCGCCGGCGTTCCGTCGCCGGGCTGCTCACCGCCACAGGCGAGCAGCGTAGCCGTCATCGCCCACATGGCCTGCCGCAACTTCATCGTGCCCCTCCCCTGGTGTTATGTGGTCCGGTGCCGCCGGACGTCCGCTCAGCGATAATACGTCAGCCCCATCGCATCGCGCACGCGCGTCATGGTATCCCGCGCGACCGCGCGCGCCGCGTCGTTGCCCTCCTCGAGGATGCCTTCGATCAGCCCCTGCTGCGCGGCAAAGTGCTCCCGTCGCTCGCGCACCGGGCCGAGAAAGCCCTCGAGCGCGGCGACCAGCTTCTTCTTCACTTCGACGTCGCCGACGCGGCCTTCCCGGTAGCGCACTTTGAGGTCCTCGACCTCGTCACGATCCGGGTTGAACGCGTCATGGTAGATGAACACCGGATTGCCCTCCACGGTGCCGGGGTCCGTTGCCCGCAGCCGGTTCGGGTCCGTGTACATGCGCATCACCCGTTGACGAACGACGTCGGGCGGATCCGACAGGAAGATCGCATTGTCGAGCGACTTGGACATCTTTGCCTGGCCGTCGATACCGGGCAGTGTCGGCACCTCGCTGATCAGTGCCTCCGGCTCGGTGAACACCGGACCGTACAGGTAGTTGAAGCGACGCGCGATCTCACGCGTCACCTCCACGTGCGGCACGTTGTCCTTGCCCACGGGCACGACGTCCGCGCGCGGCAGCAGGATGTCAGCAGCCTGCAGCACGGGATAGCCGACGAGCCCGTAGGGCAGCACGTCGAGATGTGCGGCCTCCGCCATGTCCTTGATGCTGGGCAGCCGCTCGAGCCGCGGCAGCGAGACCAGCATCGCAAAATACAGTGTCAGCTCTGCCGTCTCCGGCACGGCGGACTGCACGAAGATGCGCGCGCGCTGCGGATCGATGCCGACCGACAGGTAGTCGAGCACGATCTCCCGGATGTAGCCGGGGATCTTCGCCACCGACTCCTTCTCCGGTTTGGTCGTGAGCGTGTGCAGGTCGGCGATGATGAAGAAGCACTCGTACTCATCCTGCAAGCGCACGCGATTCTGAATGCTGCCCAGCCAGTGACCGAGATGCAGCCTGCCCGTCGGCCGGTCGCCGGTCAGGATCCGGCGGCGTGGCGTGTTGTTCAACGTTCCTCCCGAATGTGGCACCTGGGGCGCGAAACATGGGGCCGGTATGCTGCCGCGTCCACCGTCCCGCGGCACGGGAACGCGTCTTGCCCCGCTGAGCCCTTGACACGGCGCGGATGCGCCGCGCCCCCCGGATCAGGAGCGGAACCGTGGAGTCGATGCGGGAATTGTACAGGCACCTTCTCGCGGAGGTGTACGACGCGGAGCGGCACACGCTGATGCTGCTCGACGAAGTCGAGACACACCTGGGCGCACCCGAGGCGCGCGACCAGGCGCGCGGCTGTCGTGCGGCCACCGGGCGCCAGCTCGAGATGCTGGAGCGCGCGATGGAGCTGCTGGGCGGCGCATGCCCGCAGGTATCGAGTGCGGCCATGGCGGGCGTCCGCGATGATCACCGGCGGCTCGTTGCCTCCGCGGCCGCGCCCTCGGTGCTGGAGACCGGCGGCATGATCGCCCTCGCCCGCGCGAGCGAGCTCACTGGCGCGATGTACCGCACGCTTGCCGCCCTGTCGGCGAGCTGTGGCCAGTCGGATGCCCGGCGGCTGATCGATCGTGCGATCGAGGAAGAGGCGGCCGTCGCCAGCCAGTGCACCGCCGTCGTTCCGCGACTGGTCGCAGCGGCTACCCTGCAGCGCGGACCGGCCGTCGTCGCCTGAGCATGGACGCACCCGGCTACGCGACCGTGCTGACCACGCCCGAGCTGGGGCCCGGTGCCATGGCGGGAGTCGAGGCGGCGGGCCGCCGCCTCGTCGTGCTCAATATCGCGCAGACGTACTATGCGCTCGATGGCACCTGCACGGGGTGCGGGCAGCGACTCGCGGAGACCGGCACGGTCCGCGGCGACGTCCTGGTCTGCACCAGCGACGACGCCAGCTTCGATGTTCACTCCGGCACCCGGATCGATGCACCGGGTGACCCCCTGCTCCGTTATGCGATCCGCATCTCGGGCAACGAGATCAGCATCGGTCCGCCGCTGGGCGACTGATCACCAGTCGCGATTCCGGCGGTCCCGCCGCTTCGGCTCCTGGCGCGGCTGCTCACGATTGATCGGGGTCGCCTTCTCGAACAGCGCGCGCAGCTCCTCGTCGTAGAGGCCCGCGAAGCGTCCTCGTGCAAGCAGCGCCTCGCGCTCCGGCTGCTCGGCTGTGCCCGCCGGCGCGAAGTGGATCGCGACCACCATGCCGAGTCCGTACGCACCGGAGCCCCACGCGCCCTTTCCTGCCACCCACGCGACCCAGGGAGCGCCGTTCACCTCGAACGTGCGACGCTCCGCGGGATCACGGTCCAGTTCGCGCGGCGGCCGCGGCTCCACCCCGTTCCTGGGCGGCTGCGACTGCGGCGATGCCGGTACGGGCGTGCGGCCTTCGCGAGCGGGTCCGGAGCCACGGCCATGACCGCGGTTGCGGTGCGAGCGGCCGTCACCGCCGCCGCTACCCCTGGGTGGACGGCCCGGCATAATCGACATACAGACTCTCGTCCTCGCGCAGTCTCAGGCGAACCAGTTTTGCACCCTGCGGCAAACCTTGCTCGATGCGAGGCCACAGCCATGCCGCGATGTTCTCGCAGGTCGGGATCGCGCGACCCGGACCGAACGCGTCGACGGCGTGATTCAGGTGCTGGTGATCGAGGCGCGCAACGACCTCGCGCTGCAGCAGCGCATCCAGCTCGCCGAGGTCGACGGAAAAGCCGGTCTGCTCGTCGATCTCGCCTTGCACCCGTACCTCGAGCACGTAATTATGCCCGTGTCCATGCGGATTGCTGCACGCGCCGAAGCGCTTTCGATTCTCCGCCTCGCTCCACTCCGGACGGTGGTAGCGGTGCGCGGCAGAGAAGCGGACTGTGCGTGTGAGCAGTGCTGAGGGCATGGGTCAAGCTACGCCGCTGCGCCCGATCTCGTCCAGCCTGCGGGGTGAGTGGGCGCGGGATTTGCGGCGCGGCGTGCGGACGTGTTCGCGCCGATCGCGCCGTGGCGCTCGGCGAAGTCAATTCCAACTGGTCTCGCCGCGCATTGCGTGTAGAACCTGGACTGGGCCTGTTGCAGCCGATTCGAGCCGAGCTGAGGTCGGAGCACGACCTGAGCAATAGATCGCCGACGATCCTGATCGCCGAGGACCATCTCGACAGCCGCGATGCCATGCGTGCGCTGCTCGAGGCATTCGGCTTCCAGGTCATCGTCGCCGTGGACGGCCGCCAGGCGGTCGATGTCGCGCTCGCGCAGAATCCCGACCTGATCCTTATGGACATCATGATGCCGGAGCTGGACGGCTTCGAGGCGACGCGCCAGCTGCGCCAGCATCATGCGACGGCGAGCATCCCGATCATCGCCGTCACCGCGATGGAGGGTGCGCAGCGGCTCGCGCTGCAGGCCGGCGCCAACGACTATGTCCGCAAGCCGATCGATATCCGGGGCCTCATCGCAAAGGTACACGACTGGCTGCCGAATTCGGATCCGGAGAACTGAACAGCGCGCCACCTGAAGCGGGTGAGCCGACGTCCAGTGCGAGCTGGCCGCCGCCACCGGGCGCGTCCCTGCTCGACGCCGTCGCGCATGCGTGGAAGGAAAGTGTCTTCGCGCCGCGCCGGTTCTTTCCACAGCTCGGGCGCGAGCAGCAGCTTGCGCCCAGCCTCTGGTACTACATTGCGCTGGGCCTGATAGTCAGTGGTGTCGGGCTGTTCTGGCAGATGGTGTTCCCCGCCGCACAGCCGTCCTACCTGCTCGCCCGCATGAGCGGAGCGGCCGTGGAGCAGATGAACCCGCTGCAGGACTTCCTGCTCGCCCCGCTCGTCCTGGTTCTCTCGCTGTTCATCACGACGGGCGTCGTGCACGTGATGCTGTTGATCATGGGTGGCGCGAAGAACGGGTTTCCGACGACCGTTCGTGTCTTCTGCCACGCCTACAGCCCGCAGATCGCGGTGATCATCCCGTTCGTGGGTGGCGTGATCGGCGGGGTGTGGATGCTCGTGGTCGCGGTGGTCGGCGTGCGCGAGGCACACGGCACGACGAGCGCACGCGCCGCGATCGCCGTGCTGCTGCCGGCCTTTCTGCTCATCGTGTTCGGGATCCTGGCGGCCCTGCTGCTGATGGCGGGCTCGGTCGCTCTCTGAGGCCGGTCAGGCCGCCTCGTCTGCCGGCAGCGGCTGCAGCGCGCGCAGCACTTCCTCTCCGTAGAACATCCGGATGTACTTGGCCTGCACGCTGGTGATGCGCCGCACCGCCCAGACCAGCTCGACGTAGTTCGGCTCGAGGGGCGGATGCAGCGGATGCATCGCCACTTCGATCGGCAGGTGGCTGCCCTTGCGGTTGTTGCAGGGGGAGCAGGCCGTCACGACGTTGTGCCAGGTGTTCGTCCCGCCGCGCGACATGGGCACGACGTGATCACGCGTCAGGAACTCCCGGTGCCGCAGGTCGGTGCGATGGCGCCCGCAGTACATGCAGCGGTAGCCGTCGCGAGCAAAGAGGAATGTGTTGGTGACCTGGCGGCGGAACTTCCTGGGAACGTGAACGAAGCGAACGAGGCGGATCACGGCGGGACAGGCGAGCTGTCGTTTCTCGGACCTGAACGTTCTACTCTCGTCCACCTCGAGGATTTCGGCCTTGCGGTCGATGACGAGGCGAAGTGCCCTGCGGATCGGCAGGATCGTCAGAGGCTCGAACGATGCGTTCAGCGCCAAACACCCCATGGCCAAGCGCATTCCTCCTTCACTCGGGTGCGCCCTTCAATACAACGGCCGGGCCCGATGGTTCACACGACCGGCGTGGCGGCGTGCGGGACGCGCTGGCAGGGAGAGCGGATGCGGCCGGCGCGCGGCCCATCCAACAGTAGCACCGGCCGGTGCCGGAGATCAATACAGGGGTGCGAGTTACAGGAGCGATACCGGATCGCGGTCGAGGATCAGGCGCAGCTCCGCTCGACCGGGCCGGAGGGGGTAGCGCTGCAGCAGCCGGCCGGCCGCACCGATCGCGCGCGCTGCGCTCGAGCGCACCACGAGGTGCCAGCGCCAGCGGCCGCGCACCCGGTCGATGGCGCAGGGCGCAGGCCCGATCAGCTCGACCGGGGCCTGCGGCGGCAGTGCGGACTGCAGCCAGCTCGCGCAGTGCTGCGCCGTATCGGTGACGGCGCGCTCGTCCGTGCCGCTCAGCACCACGTTGAGCAGCCGGGCGAGCGGTGGATAGGGTGGGCTGCGCCGCTCGGCCAGCTCGTGCTGCGCGAAACCCTCGAAGTCGTGCGTGACCGCGCACTCGATCGCGTAGTGGTGCGGCAGCGACGTCTGCACGATGACGTCCCCGCCCTTCGGCCCCCGGCCGGCCCGGCCGGCGACCTGTGTCAGCAGCTGGAACGTCCGTTCGCTCGCCCTGAAATCCGGCAGGTTCATCGCGATATCCGCATTGACGACGCCGACGAGCGTGACGCCCGGGAAATCGAGTCCCTTGGCAATCATCTGGGTGCCGAGCAGGATATCGATCTCGCCACGTTCCACGCGCTCCAGGATCTCGTGGTGCGCCCATTTCGCAGAGGTCGTGTCGACGTCCATGCGCGCGATGCGCGCGTGCGGGAAGCGCTCCGCGACCTCCCGTTCGACCTGCTCCGTGCCCACGCCGCGATACGACAGGTCCGCACTGCCGCAGCGGTCGCAGCGTTCCGGCGGCGCTTCCTCGTGAAAGCAATAGTGGCAGACGAGACGCCGTCGGGCGCGATGGTACGTGAGCGTCACGTTGCACTGCGGGCAGTGCCATACCGCGCCGCACGAGCGACACTGCACGAAGGTGGAGTAGCCGCGCCGGTTGAGCAGCAGGATCGTCTGCTCGTCGCGCGCGAGTCGCTGGCGGATCGCATCGACCAGCACGGGTGAAAGGCTGCCATCCTGCCGGGGCGCGCTGCTCACGTGCGGGCTGCTCGTGCGTGCAGCCACCCCACGGCCGTGCGACTGCGCGTCCTCGATGCGCCTGCGCAGGTCGACGACCTGCACCGGTGGAAGCGGCCGCCCCTCGACACGATCGGGCAGCCGCAGCAGCTCGTACTTGCCGCGCCCGACGTTGTGCCAGCTCTCCAGCGACGGCGTCGCACTGCCCAGCACACAGACCGCGCCCGCGAGCCGCGCGCGCACGACGGCAAGCTCGCGCGCATGGTAACGCGGCGCTTCCGACTGCTTGTAGCTCGCCTCGTGCTCCTCGTCCACGATGATCGCGCCGAGGTTGGCCACCGGGGCGAAGATCGCGGAACGCGCGCCGATCGCGACCCGCCGCTCCCCGTTGCGCAGCGCACGCCACGCGTCGTAGCGCTCGCCGTCGGAGAGCGCCGAGTGCAGGACGGCGACGACGTCGCCGAACTCGGCGCGGAAGCGCGCGACCGTCTGGGGCGTGAGCGCGATCTCGGGCACGAGCACGATCGCGCCGCGCTCCTGGCGCAGCACTTCCTTGAGCAGCTCGATGTAGACGAGCGTCTTGCCGGAGCCGGTCACGCCCAGCAGCAGGTGCGGCAGGGGTGCCGTCGATGCGGCCAGGAGCTGTGCGACGCTGTCGCCGCCGGGTTCCGTGTCCTGGGCTGCGCCGCCGAGCGGTGCTGCGGCCGCGTGCGTCGCGGCGACCAGTCGCGCGATCGCTTCCGCCTGCGCCGCCGTTGGCGTGTGCGTCGATGGCGGCTGCGGCGGCATGGACGCAAAGGGATCACGCACGAGCGGCTCGTCGTGCACCGTGACGAGCTGCTTCTCCACGAGTCCGTTGAGCACGGCCGACGAGAAGCCCAGCTCGTCCGCGAGGTGCGCGGCATCGAGGGACCCGCCACTCGCCTCGAGCACTTCGTAGCACTCGCGCTGGCGACGCGCGCGACCGAACGTCTCGTCACGCTGCTGCAGGCTGGGCAGCTCGCGCGCGATGCGGACGACGCGCCGGGTGCGCACGGGCTCCTTCGTGCGCGCGGTCTCGGTGAGCAGCGTGGGCACGGCGGTCCGCAGCATGATGCCCAGCGACGCGAAGTAGTAGTCGGCGGCCCAGCGGCAGAGGGCGAGCAGCTCGGGCGTGACGCTCGGTGCTTGCTCCAGTACGCGCTCGATCGTGCGGATCCTGTCCGGCGCACGGCGCCCCGGCCGCGCGGGGCCCACGACCCAGCCGATCAGCCTGCGTCCGCCGAACTGCACGCGCACACGCGTGCCGGGCGCGACCTCCTCCTCCGCACGGTAGGTGAAGGTGCGCGCCGGCGGCACCGGCAGCGCGACTTCTACGAGCATGTCAGGGGCTGATGTGGACGAAATCGTATGCCGGCCACGGACCGGTCACGTCGAAGCTCAGCTCGGGGTGCGCGACGCCCAGGTCGTCGGCATGCTCGACGAACTCGATCCAGCCGGTGCGCTCGACCAGGAACGCCGCGCTCACCAGCCGCCGGCCTTCGGAGGGAAATGGCACAGCCGCGCGCGCACGGCGGCGCATCTCGGAGTAGATCTGCATCGCGGCGTCGGCAAGCTCCGGCGCGGCCTCGGCCGCTGCAGGCGAGCTGATGTGCACGCGCAGCTCCCAGTAGCCGTCGAGGAAGGAGAGGCCCTCGTCGATCGCGACGTACTGGTCCTGCATCATGTGGATGAGCTGGCGACGGCCGCGGAACACGATGCCGTAGGGCGCGGGCAGCACGCTGCCACGGTGCATCGCGGCCTCGAGCACGCGCTGGTGCGCGAGGAGGTGCTCGTCATCGAAGGGCGGCAGGTCGTACGTCGCCGGTGCGACGAGCGCCTCCAGGTCGCGGTAGCGCACGCGCTGCACGTCGCCGTCCGTGCTGCTGATGCGGCCGCCACGCCAGCTGCGCGCGCGGGCGATGCCGTAGAAGTACAGTGCCTGGTGCGCACGTGCCCCCTGCGGTTCGCCTGCGGCGTCCAGCGTCGTGTGCGCGTCCACGGGACCGCCCTCGTGCGCGTGCGGATCGTTCATCACAGCAGTGCGAGCATCTCCGACTGGGGGCCCGGCGTGGTCACGATCGGACCGCTCTCGTCGATGTACATGTTGATCTCGCTGCGGACGCCGATCTCGCCCGGGATGTAGATTCCCGGCTCGATCGAGAACCCGACACCGCGCACCAGCCGGCGGGTCTCGTGCGTCTCGAAGTTGTCGATGTTCGGGCCCATGCCGTGCGTGGAGCGGTCGATCGAGTGGCCCGTGCGATGGATGAAGTAATCACCGAAGCCGCGCTCGCGAATGACGCTGCGCGCCGCGTCGTCCAGCTCATAGCCCTGCACATCCCTGCCGGCCTCGAACGCATCCTGGACGTACTTCACTGCGGCCTCGCGCGCGTCGCGCACCGCCTCGAAGACCTCGCGCGCCCGTGCGGGCACGCTGCGGCCGAGGCAGGCCATCCAGGTCTGGTCCGCGTAGACCATGTCGTCGGACTCCTTGGACCAGAGGTCGAGGAGCACGACGTCGCCTTCCTTGAACTCGGCGCCGCGGCCCTCCAGCTCGTAGTGGGGGTTCGCGGCGTTCACGCCGTTGGCCGTGATCGTGTCCGCCCCGACGCCCGCGCCTCGCTCGGCCAGGTCGGCGAGGACCCATTCGCGGAGGTCGCGCTCGGTGGGACGCAGCCCTTCACGCAACGTACGGGCGAGCCGCTCGAAGTTGGAGTGCGCGACCTGCGCCAGTACCGCACTCGCCCGCTTGTGGGAGGCGAGCTGCGCGTCCGTCCAGCTCGACGCGAACTGGGAGACGAGGTCACCCGACGTCACGACCTCGACGCCGGTGCCGCGGATCAGCTCGACGATGCCGGCGGGCACGAGGTCCATCGCGGGGACCGCACCGTTCGCGGAGATCTCCATGCCGACGCGCTTCGCGTCGCCGATCAGCCATGGCAGCGCCGCGTGCAATTCCCGCCAGCTGCTGTACTGCTGCTTTTCCCAGGCCCAGTGTGCGAACGGGTGCTGTTCGATGCGGTGTGTCAGCGCGCGGGGGGCACCCTCGGGCGGAATCAGCACGAAGTAGCGCCTCGTCAGGTCACCCAGGCCGAGCACGCCCATCGCCGCCGAGTTGCGCGCATGCAGATCGAAGAGCAGCCACCCGCCGAGACCGGCGTCGCGCAGGGCGGCCTGGATCTCCGGAAGATGGCTGCGGAGGTGGCTGAAGTCTGACACGTGCGGTCGCTCCCTCTGTCTGTCCTGCAGGTTCCGCTCAGCCGCTCTCAGTGCAGCTATCGATCCAGCAATCTAGCATGGCCGCCGCTGCACGCATCACCGGCTCACAGCGGCGGCAGTCCGGCCAGGGCCCGAATGGTCTGTACGACGGCCGTGCCGGTGCGGGCGGGATCGTAGCCTCCCTCCAGCACGCACATCGTCCGGGCGCGTGCGGATGAGGCCGCCTCGCAGATCATCGTGACCAGGGCGTGGACGTCGCCCGGCTCGAGCAGCAGGCCGCCCAGCGGATCGCGAGCCATGCAATCGTACCCCGCGGACACCAGGACCATCTCGGGCGTGAACTCGTCGAGGACGGCGGACAGCGCATCCTCCATCGCGCGGAGGTACGTCGGGCCATCCGTGCCCGCGGCGAGCGGGACGTTGCGCGTCGTGTTCCTGCCCGCGCCGGCGCCGCGCTCCTGTGCCGAGCCGGTTCCCGGGTACCAGGGCGACTGGTGCAGCGAAAGGAAATAGACGGACGGATCCTCGTAGAAGACGTCCTGCGTGCCGTTGCCGTGATGTACGTCGAAGTCGACGATCAGCACGCGACCCGCGCCGCGGTGCTGCACCGCCCGCGCGGCCGCGGCCACGTTGTTGAACAGGCAGAAGCCCATCGCGCGATCCGGCATCGCGTGGTGGCCGGGCGGCCGCGCGAGCGCGAAGGAGGCATCGGCGTCGCCGTCGTACAGCATGCGTGCCGCCTCCCATGCGCAGCCGGCAGCGGCCAGCGCTGCATCCCAGCTTGCAGCAGAAACGACCGTGTCGGGATCCAGGCGCTGCAGCTCACCGGTGTGGGCGGCCTGCGCGGCGCACGCGCGGATGGTGTCCACGTGCCGGGGCGTGTGCACGCGCAGCAGCATGTCCAGCTCGATGGGCTGCGGCTCGACGTGCACCATGTGCTCGAGCAGCGCGGGTGTGTCCTGCTCGAGCGCGCGCACGATCGCCGGCAGGCGGCCCTGGTGCTCACTGTGACCCCAGCCGGTGTCGTGCCGGCCGCACGCCGGGTGCATGACGAGCCCGACGCGGCGGATGCTCAAGGCTGCTGCGACGTGACGGGTGTGGTGCGCTTCGCGTCCGCGACCATGCGTGCGACATCCTCCAGCAGCGCCGGCGCGTCGTAGACGACGCCGTCCTTGATCGTCCAGCGGACGCCACCGACCGTCACGGGCTGCCCGTTGTCGTCCAGCCGCGTCGTGCCGGTGCCGTAGAGCACCTTGAAGTTGTGCAGCGGGTTCTCCGGCACGATGACGAGGTCGGCGAGCATACCCGTGCGCAGCATGCCGAACTGCGGGCGCTCGCCCTTCGGCTCCATCAGCGTTTCCGCGCCGCACACGGTGGCGCTGCGTACGACCTCGAGCGGGTGGAAGCCGGCCTCCTGCAGCAGCTCGAGCTCACGGATATAGTCGAAGCCGTACAGCTTGTAGATGAAGCCGCTGTCGCTGCCGGTGCAGACGCGACCGCCACGGTTCTTGTATTCGTTCAGGAACCGCATCCACACGCGGAAGTTCTCGCGCCACTCGATCTCGTCCTGCGTGGTCCAGTCGAACCAGTAGGAGCCGTGCGCCTCACGGCTCGGCTGGTAGAACTGCCAGAGCGAGGGCAGCGTGTACGGCTCGTGCCAGTCCGCATTGCGCGCGCGCATGACGTCGCGGTTGGCCTCGTAGATCGTGAGCGTCGGGTCCAGCACGAAGCCGAGCTCGAGCAGCTCTTCCATGACCGCGTTCCAGCGGTCACTGCCCGGCTCCGCTGCCTGGCGCCAGAGTCGGCCGGCCTGCGCGAAGCGATGGTACTCGTCGTTGTAGTTGTAGTCCGCAGGGTAATGCTGCACCGTGCGATCGTCGAACAACGCCTCCGGCAGACCGTACCAGTGCTCCAGGCTGCCGAGCCCGAGGCGCGCCGCATCCAGCGCATCCATCTGTGCGACGCCCGTCTGCGCGAGATGCGCCTGCGTGCCGAGGCCGCGTGCGCGCGCCTCGTCGATCAGTGCCTCCATCACGGGCGGGTCGTAGCTGCCCAGCTTGAAGCCGTCGACGCCCTGCTCCGCCGCCCAGCGGACGTACGCGCGTGCCTGTTCCGGGGTGTCGATCCGGCCGCGGTCCCAGCCGGCTCCGGGTCGCACGTAGACGAACACGCGGGGTGCTGCGATCTCGTTGCGCGCACTGCGCTCGCGTGCACGCAGCGTCCACTCGACGCCGTTGCCGCTGCCGGGATCGCGGATCGTCGTGACACCGTGCGCCAGCCACAGCTTGTAGACGTACTCCGCAGGCGTGCCCTGCTGGGCGCCGCCGGTGTGCGCGTGCAGGTCGACAAAACCGGGCAGTGCGTACATGCCGTGCGCATCGATCTCGCGCGTGGCGCCCTGCGGGCGGCGCTCATCGTCGATGGGCAGCCCGGGAGCACCGACGCCGCGGATCTCGGTGATGCGGTTGCGCTCGATCACGATGTCGGCCGGACCCCAGGGCGGTGCACCGGTGCCGTCGATGATCGTGACGCCGCGGACGATCAGCCGCTCGTGCGGGCCGTGCCCCTCGTCGCGCGCAGGGGCTTCCGGGACCGTACGCTGTCCGGCCGCCGGCGCGGCGGCTGCGATCAGCAGTGTGGCGAGTGCGGCTGTGTGGAGGCGGAGCATGGCCGGGACTCCTCTGGTGGTCGGCGCAGGAAGCTGGCGCAAGGTAGGCGGCCGGCCGAGGGGCTGGCAAATGGCGGTGAGAGCCATCGGCCTCTGGCGGTGGCAGGCGCCGCGCCTTTACTCTCCGCAGACCTGCCGATCGCCATCTCGTATCCCCCAACGAAAGGTGTCCACATGGGCAGCAAGCTGCGAACGTCGCTACCCCTCACCCTGGCCTCGGTCCTGGCCATCACCGCATGCGCGGAGACCGGTCCGCTCGCACCGGACGCGCGCGATACGGGTCTCAGCCCCACGCTCGCACTGCACGAGGCATCCCTGCAGGCGACGCCGGCCGGCTTCATCCGCATCGGCGTCGTGCCATCGGCCACGTCCGTGCGCGTCGGCGCTGCGGGTGACTGGATCGTGCGTGACAAGGCGACCGGCGCGACGCTGCTCAGCGGGAGCGGCGATGCGGTGACGGTCCGGCTGCTTGCAGCCGGCGAGGTCCGGACGCGCCGGTGGTTCCAGGTGACGTGCAGCGGCAGCCCCTCGACCGTCGCAGACCTGGTCACGCGAGGCCAGGCGGCGGGCTTCGAGACGTTGACCGAGGACCTGGGCTTCTGCACGCGCGTGCTGTTCGGCTCGCTGCCGGTAGGCGAGAGTGCGGCGGATCGGACGGCGTTCGTGGCGTCGCTCGGCGCGGCGGGCCTGCCGACGGCGGGGGGCTACTGGCAGACCAAGACCGTAGTGAGCGGCGAATCCCAGGTGGAAGCGTCGTACGGCGACGAGGAGCGCGTTGCGAACAACCCGGTCGTGCTGGAGTCCGCCGACGGCATCGTGCTGATCAACGGATCACCGTACCGCGGCGTCGTCGAGGTCTGGACCAACTCGGGCGGCACGCTCGCGGCGATCAACGAGCTGCCCATCGAGGACTACCTGTACGGCGTGGTTCCGCGCGAGCTGCCGCCCGGACCGTACGGTGAGCCCGAGGCGCAGAAGGCGCAGGCGGTCGCGGCACGCACGTACGCGCTCGCGAACATGGGCAAGCGCGGCGCGGACGGCTACGACCTGCTCACCACGACGTCGGACCAGGTGTATGGCGGCGTGGCCGCGGAGCACCCCGTGTCCACCGCGGCCGTCGATGCGACGGCGAACGTCGTCGCCGTCTACAACGGCACGCTGATCAGCACGCTCTACCACTCGACCAGCGGCGGGTTCACGGCGAACAGCGAGGACGTGTACGCGAACCCGGTCGCATACCTGCGCGGTGTCCCGGACGCCGAGCGCGGCAGCGCGCTGGATCATGTCCCCTCCCTGGACGTGTTCATGCGCCACGCGAATCCGACGAACCTGCGCGCACGCGCCGAGGGCGATTTCGAGGCCGACTGGTCGATTTACCACCGCTGGGTGGTCACCTGGACCTTGGACGAGATGGCGCAGGCACTGTCGTCGAGCTTCGCCACGACCGTGACGCAGGTCGATTCGATCGTGGTCACCGACCGCGCGGATCATGGCCGCGTGCGCGCGATCGTGTTCTACACGGATGCGGGCGCCCTGGTCGGCACCAAGGACGGCATCCGCTCGCGACTGCCATACTTCAACGCGAGCGGCACACTGTCGTCGCTGCGCAGCACGCTGTTCTTCATCGAGCCGTGGCAGGAGCGCGGCGCGGTCGTCGGCTGGAAGGCGTATGGCGGCGGCTGGGGGCACGGCGTAGGCATGTCGCAGACAGGCGCCGTCGAAATGGCGCAGCGCGGCCGCACCTACCAGGAAATCCTGGCGCACTACTACCAGGGCAGCACCACCGAGGTGCGCACGTACTGATTACGCAAGCTCATCGACAATCACGGCAGAAATGACAGCGAGGCTGGCAGCACGGTTTGCGTGCGCCAGCCTCGCTCTTCTGCCGACTGCCTGCCCCGCTATCTCACGGGCGCCACAGTCTCGCTTCCACGCTCCTGCAGGCTCAGCACCGTGCGTTCGCGCGACCGCAGCGCGATCGCGGCGTCGCACGCGGCGCTCGCCGCAGACAGCGTCGTGCAGTACGGCACCTTGCGCGTGATCGCGGCGCGTCGCATGGCGTAGTCGTCGAACTGCGACTTCTTGCCGAGCGGCGTGTTGATCAGCAGGTCGATCTCGCCGCTGATCAGCTGATCCACGATGTGCGGGCGCCCTTCACCCACCTTGAAGATCCGCTCTGCCGGGATGCCGCGGGCGCGCAGGTAGCGCCAGGTCCCTTCCGTCGCGCGGATCTCGAAGCCGAGATCGTGGAACCGACGCGCGATCGGCGTGACGTTCGCCTTGTCGTGGTCGTTCACGGTGATGCACACGACGCCCTCGGTCGGGATCGGTGCACCCGCCGAGATCTCCGCCTTGGCGAACGCCATCCCGAAGCTCTCATCGAAGCCCATCACCTCGCCCGTGGAGCGCATCTCGGGGCCGAGAATCACGTCGACGTCGAACTTGTTGAACGGGAAGACGGCTTCCTTCACTGCGACGCCGATGACGTCCGGCTCCTCGGGCACATCGAGGTCCGCCAGCTTCTGCCCCGCCATCACGAGTGAGGCGAGGCGCGCGAAGGAGACGCCGGTTGCCTTGGAGACGAACGGGACGGTGCGCGAGGCGCGCGGATTGACCTCCAGGACGTAGACCGTGCCGTGTCGCACCGCGTACTGCACGTTGATCAGGCCGACGACACCGAGCTCGAGCGCGAACGCACGCGTCAGCTCGCGCATCTTCTCGACCTCCGCATCGCGCAGCATGTACGGCGGCAGCACGCAGGCGGAGTCGCCCGAGTGCACGCCCGCGTCCTCGATGTGCTGCATCACGCCGGCGATCACGACGCGCTCGCCGTCGCTCAAGGCGTCGACATCGGCTTCGAATGCGTCCTCGAGGAAGCTGTCGACGAGCACCGGGTGATCCGGCGATGCACGCACCGCGCGTTCGAAGTAGTCGCGGAGGGAAGGCTCGTCGTAGACGATCTCCATGGCGCGGCCGCCCAGCACGTACGATGGGCGCACCAGGATCGGATACCCGATGTCGTTGGCGATCGCGACTGCCTGTTCGGTGCTGGTCGCGATGCCGTTCGGGGGCATGGCCGCGCCCAGCTTGCGGCAGACCTCCGCAAAGCGGTCACGGTCCTCCGCACGGTCGATTGCCTCGACGCTCGTGCCCAGGATCGGCACGCCCAGCTCGGCGAGTGGTTTCGCCAGCTTGAGCGGCGTCTGGCCGCCGAGCTGCACGATCACGCCGACCGGCTGCTCGCGCTCGACGATCTCGAGCACGTCCTCCAGCGTCAGCGGCTCGAAGTACAGCTTGTCGGAAATGTCGAAGTCCGTGGACACCGTCTCCGGGTTCGAGTTGACCATGATCGTCTCGAAGCCGGCGTCGCGCAGTGCGAGCGCGGCCTGGACGCAGCAGTAGTCGAACTCGATGCCCTGGCCGATGCGGTTCGGGCCGGAGCCGAGGATCACGACCTTCTTTCGATCGCTCGGCGGCGCCTCGCTCTCCGACTCGTACGCGGAGTACAGGTACGGCGTCGCGGCCGGGAACTCGCCAGCGCACGTGTCGACCATGTGGTAGGTCGGGCGGACGCTGTACGACCAGCGACGCTCACGCACGTCGCGCTCCGACTCGCCCCGGAACTTCGCGAGCAGCCTGTCGCCGAAGCCCAGGCGCTTCATGCGCAGCAGCGCGACACGGTCGACCTCGGGCAGCGAGCGGTACCACTGCTCGGCGTCGTGCATCTCCTTCAGCTGCGCCAGGAACCACGGATCGACGAGCGTGAGCTCGTGGATCTCGTCGATGCTCAGGCCGGCATCGAAGGCGCGCTTGATCTGGAACACGCGCTCCGCCGTGGGGCGGCGCAGCGCACTGCGGAGCGACTCGAGCGAATCGTCGGGCAGCCCGTCGTCCTTCGGGTTGGCCGCAGCTTCCCAGCCGTCCCGGCCGGTCTCGAGGCCGCGCAGCCCCTTCTGCCAGGCCTGCTTCAGTGTCCGCCCGATCGACATCACCTCGCCGACCGCCTTCATCTGCACGCCGAGCGTAGGATCCGCCGTGGGGAACTTCTCGAACGCGAAACGCGGGAACTTGCAGACAACGTAGTCCAGCGTCGGCTCGAAGGAGGCGGGCGTCGACTTCGTGATGTCGTTGGGCAGCTCGTCGAGGCGGTAGCCGACGGCGAGCTTGGCGCCGATGCGCGCGATCGGGAAGCCGGTTGCCTTGGACGCGAGCGCGGAGCTGCGCGAGACGCGCGGGTTCATCTCGACGACCAGCATCTCGCCGTCGGCGGGGTTGACCGCGAACTGGATGTTGCAGCCGCCCGCCTCGACGCCGATCTCGCGGATGATCGCGAGCGCGGCGTCGCGCATGACCTGGTACTCGACGTCCGTGAGGGTCTGCGAGGGCGCGACCGTGATCGAGTCGCCGGTGTGCACCCCCATCGGGTCGAAGTTCTCGATCGCGCAAACGATGACGACGTTGTCCGCGCCGTCGCGCATCACCTCGAGCTCGAACTCCTTCCAGCCGATCACGCTGCGATCGATCAGCACCTCGCCGATCGGCGACTGGTCGATGCCGCGGCGGACGAACTCCTCGAACTCGTCGCGGTTGTACGCGATCGCGCCGCCCGTGCCGCCGAGCGTGAACGACGGGCGGATGATGGCCGGATATCCGACGTCCTCGACGATGGTGCGCGCGTCTTCCATCGAGCGCGCGAAGCCGCCGTGCGGGACCTTGAGCTTGAGGCGCGCCATCGCCTCGGCAAACTCCTCGCGGTCCTCTGCCATGCGGATCGCGCGCGCGTCCGCACCGATCAATTCGACGCCGTGCTTCTCGAGCACCCCGCGATCGAACAGCTCCAGCGACACGTTGAGCGCCGTCTGGCCGCCCATCGTGGGCAGCAGCGCATCCGGCCGCTCGCGCTCGATGATGCGCTCGACCCACTCCGGCGTGATCGGCTCGATGTAGGTCCGATCCGCGAGGTCCGGATCGGTCATGATCGTGGCCGGATTGCTGTTGACGAGGATGACCCGGTAGCCCTCTTCCTTGAGGGCGCGTACGGCCTGGGTACCCGAGTAATCGAACTCGCAGCCCTGGCCGATCACGATCGGGCCGGAGCCGAGGATGAGGATGCTCTGGATGTCGTCTCTTCGCGGCACGGCTGCGGCTACCCTTCCCGCTTCCGGCCCTCGAGGCGGATCGCGGTGACGGCGATGGTGATGAACCCGCCCCACACGATCCCGGCTATGACGATGAAGGTGATTACGGCGGCGCTCGACATGTCTGCTCCCGGCAGGTGGTCAGGGACCGGTTACCGGGCGGGGAAAGTGCGGGCCGGGCGGGGACGCCGCAAGGTGAGGTCCGAAGGCCGGTGCGACTCTTGCGCGTCTCGCACGTCGCACAGGGCAGGCATCCGCGATCAACCGGATCGGAGCCGGCGGCCGGGGCGCCGCGGCCAGCAGATAGATCGACCTACAGTCGCGGAGCTACGCCCATGCTCAACCCGCTCGATACCATCGAGGAACGGCTCGGCTCGATCATCATCGATGGTCAACGCTGCGAGATGGCGGTTCGCTCACAGCCCGACGACGGCGGCACCTGGCACAATGCCCTGATCTTTCGACGCGACGGACGCGTGGCCGGCACGGACGAGCTGGTCGCGGGCGTCGAGTGGCACGTGCCACCCGGGATCGCGCTGCAGCGCGCGCACGAGCTTCCGGAGAAGGACCGGCTCGAGCTGTTCCAGAGGGCTCTGCGACCGCGGCCGCCACTCCTCTGAGCGACGGCCGCCTCGTACAACCTGCCGTGCTGGTGCGCCGTCCGGCGCGCGGCGTCAGCGGCTGATCGTGTAGATGTAGGCCGCGACGTCGCGGATCTGCTCGTCGGAGAGCTGGGCTCCGCCCATCGGGGGCATGGCTGCCGGGTACTGTGACGGCTGCGGCACGCCTTCGCGTACGATCCGCTCGATCTCCGGCAGCGAGCCGTCGATGTTCAGCCACTCGCTGTCGGCCAGCGGCGGGGCCAGCGGCGTACCGCCGCCGGTCGCGCCGTGACACGTGAAGCAGAAGCCCGCACCCCCGAAGACCTGCTCGCCCGCTGCGACCATCTCCTGCGTCACGCCCTCCGGCAGCTCCGCTGCAGGCGGCGGCTGCTGGCCGGGCTGCTCCGCGGGCGCCTCCTGCGCCGGCGTCGTATCCGGCATGGGCACCTCGGTGATCACCGGCGTCAGGGGCTCGCGCAGCAGCGCCATATCCGACGGCTGCTCGCCCCGGATCAGGAGCGTGGGATGCTCGAGCGGCGCCTTGGTATAGCCGCGGTCGTCGTTCGTCTCCAGGTCGCCGCAGGCTGCGGCGGCCAGTGCGCAGAACGCGAGTGTGCGGATCACTGCCTTCATCGTCTGAAATCCTCCGGAATTGGCCGGGCGGAAGATAGGGGGGCGTTTCGATGAAGGAAAGGCGGGCCGGGGCCCGGGTCCCGGGCCGGGGCCTGAACAGCGGAACAGCGGAACAGCGGAACAGCGGAACAGCGGAACAGCGGAACAGCGGAACAGCGGGCGCGAAACCGATCCTGAACGGCTTCCCCTGCCACTCGACACGCGTAGCGCCCGAACCAGCCCCTTGGCGCGGCAACGGGCATCATGACCGACAGGGCGCCAAGCGCCCGCTCGGGAAATGGGCTACTTGTCGCTTGGCCGGTCAGGGTGACCGTTGCCGCGCCACTCATCCACCTTTGTCGTCGTGCGTGGCGCCCCAGCGGGCACGAGGAAGACGAGTTCCCCGCATTCCCGTCCGTCGACTTCGCTGCGACCGGGAAGATCGGCGGCAGCGCGCTGCACGACCTGATCCGACAGACCTCGTTTGCCGTGTCGACCGAGGAGAGTCGCCGTGGCGGCCCCCCCGCGGGGGACCGCCCGTTCCATTCTACTCGGCGCACTACAGCGAAGCGCCTGCCAGGGTCAGTTCGCGCCTACGGCGCGCGCGACGTTGATGCGGCCCTTGCCGTAGTAGGCGGAGTTGCCACCCGCGATCGGGTCCGCCGAGTTGCGGATGTAGGCGCGCACCTGGGCCGGGTTGCGGCCGACATCCTCGACCGCGAGCGCGGCGAGGCCGGCGACGTGGGGGGTCGCCTGGCTGGTGCCGGCGACGCCAAACACGTAGTAGCCGTCCTCGCAGAAGTACAGGAAGCTGGTCTGCGGGCAGAGGGCGTATACCCACTCGCCAACGTCGCCGCCCGGGGCAGCAACATCGATCGCCGAGCGGCCGTAGTTGGTGAAGCTGGAGGGCGCATTCTCCATGCGCGTCGAGGACACGCAGATCACGTGGGTCGCGTCGCAGTAGGTCGCGAAGAACGAGGGGATGTGCACGCGATCGACGATGTCACCCCTCTCGTCCTTGATAGCGATGTTGTGCTGCCGGTCGAGGTCGTTCGCGTCGTTTCCGGCCGCAACAACGATCGTGACGCCCTGCTGCTTCGCATAGTTCATGATCGCGTTGTACGCCGCGACCTGGCCCGGGAACGCCGACTTACGGAACCAGCCGCCCAGGCTCATGTTGATCACATCCGCCCCGTTGTCGATTGCGTACAGGATCCCCTCGATCACACCGTGGCAGCCGCCGAATGCGCTGCACACCTTGACCGACATGAGCGTCGTCTTCGAGGTGACGCCCGCGAATGCCCAGGCATTGCTCGACACCTGCGTCGCCACGTTGGTACCATGGTAGTGCAGGTCGGTGCTCGGGTGGCGGCCGGGGAAGACGATGGACGTGATCAGGTCATCCAGCGGCTCGAACGACGTCGAGCGACCCAGGTCGACGAGCCCGGCCAGGTCCGGCAGCCCGTAGTCGATGCCGGTATCGAGAATCGCTACCGTGACCGAGGGACTCCCCAGCCGCCCGGCGGCCCACGCCTCCGGCGCGTGTACCTGCCGCAGGTTCCACTGGCGGGAGAACAGGATGGCTGCGGCCGGATTGTTCGCGCTGCTCACCGCATCACCAGCCTGCATCGCAGAACCCAGTCCCCGCTCCGGCTGTGCGATCGCCGCGGGAGAGATGAGCTGCAGCGCCGCCATCGACTCGACGTACTGCGCACCGACGCGCGCTCGCAGCTGCGAGGCACCCGCCTCGTCCAGCCCGAGCACGACCGCGATCCCGGTCTCGTGATTCAACGAAACGGTGCCGCCAAGTGCAGTAACCTGCGCTTCGAAGTCGGCGGGTGCACGCCCCCTGAACACCACGACGTGCTTGCCCGGGACCTGCGCGCGCAGTGCGTCGATATCGATGCCGTCCCGCGAAGTACCGGTCTCGTACGTTGCGACGTCCGGCGACAGCGCCGGCGCGACCGGGTCATCCGCGCACGCGGCGAGGAGCGCGCTGCCAGCCAGGGCCAACGCAGTGAGCTTGACGTGCTTCATCATGCCTCCTGGAGAGATTGCGGGGTTGGGCGCGTAAGTGCCCTCATGTGGCAGGCGGCCGGGCTGTCTCGGAGAGACCCGTGGCTTTGCGGACCGGCCTCGCGACCGGGGTGCCTTTGTGCAGCTACGTTGCTCGATCGTACACGCGGCATCTGCTGCCCACGGTACGGCAGATCAGGACCCGGCTATCGCGCCGGACTCGAATCGGTGCATGGTTTCGTCTGACTGGCAGGTGCGAAAACGATAAGGGGCCGGCGCAGGACCCGTCAAGCCGCGATTCCGGAGGCACGCCGGGGCTTGTCAGACCCGGCAGGCTCTCACAGGTCCGCGCGCCGCCCCTCGGCTCCTCTCACAGATCTGCCCGCCTCAACAGCTGCGCATTGAGCGCGACGATCACCGTGCTCAGCGACATCAGCACCGCGCCGATCGCGGGATGCAGCAGGATCCCCTGCCTGGCCAGCACGCCGGCCGCGAGCGGGATTGCCACGATGTTGTAGCCAGCAGCCCACCAGAGGTTCTGGATCATCTTCCGGTAGGTTGCCCTGGACAGCCGGACGATGCGTGCGACGTCGCGCGGGTCGCTGCGCACGAGTACGACGTCGCCGGCCTCCACTGCCACGTCGGTG
>DASTYK010000100.1 GCA_035764935.1 Longimicrobiales bacterium
GCACGCGTGCGACGTCGGGCGAGTCGTCGATCGCGCGCGCGACACGCACGGGCACGCTGGCACTCGCGCGCTCTATGCCCGCCATGTGCAGGTGGTGCATCATCGTCTCGCTCAGCTCGGCGACTTCTCCGGCGAGGTAGCGGATCTGCTCGTAATGACCGGAATGCGAAGACATCAGCATCGGCACGATGACCACGTGCTCCGCACCCTGATCGACCAGCTTCGCGATGACGTCCTGGAAGCGGTGCGTCTTTGCGCCGGGCCCCATGAGATAGCTGACCTCGACAGGCCCGTCTGTGCTCACCAGATCCGCGATCGTCTCGACCTGCGCGTTCCAGTCGGGGCCGCCGCCATGTGCCACGATCATCGTACCGATGACGGCATCGGCAGGAATCGGCGTGGACGCGTCGGGCGCGCTGGCAGTGGCGTCACTGGCATGCGCGCCAGCGGCGCCCTGCCCGGCAGCCGAAGCGGCAGGCTGCGCTTGATGCGTTACATGACGCGCCTGCTGCGCGAGCAACGGCGTCGGTGCGGCGAGCAGCGAAAGCGTGAGAAGTGTGCGAATTACCCGCATTTGTCGACCCTTGGTGAGTATCGTGTTCGTCATGGTTCAGTTCAGCTCGCGCGCGCCGCGCCAGCCGAGGCCGAGGTAAACCTGACGTCCGAGGTAGCCCGGGTACTCCGCGACGACGGCGTCGAAGATGTTGTCGATTCCGGCGCTCAGCTCCAGCCCCCAGGGAAGCGACTGCGCGACGCGCGCATCGACGCGCGTGAGCGCTGCGCGCTCGACGAGCGTGCCGTCCCCGAGGCGGGATATCGGAGTCGGACCAGAGTATGTCGCGCTCGCGTTCGCGCGGAGGCCGAACGCGAGTGCGTAGCCGAGTGAGCCGCGTGCACTGTGCTCCGGCCGGCCCAGCAGCGTCTCGCCGCTGGTACGGTCCCGCGCACGCAGCCAGGCGTAACCGGCCTCGGCCCGCAGCCCACCCCACGTTGTGCCGAGCTCGAGCTCCGTGCCCCACGTCTCGCCGTCGTCGATGTTCGCGTAGGTGAACGCCATGAGCTCGCTGTCCGGCGCCAGCTCGCGCGTCTCGATGAAGTCGTCGAACCGGTTGTAGAAGAGCTGCACGCGCGAGTAGACACGCTCTCCGCTCCACTCGACGCTGCCGCTCACGTTGGTGGAGCTCTCGGGCCGCAGCTCCGGATTGCCCCGCACGCGGTAGCCTGCGCCCGCACCCGTGTTCAGGAAGTCCATGTACAGCTCCTTGAACGACGGTGCGCGGAAGCCGCGGCCGACGGACGCGCGCACGGCGAGGTGGTCGGACGGACGCAGCATCGCAGCAACCCGCGGCGTCAGGTGCGCACCCCACTGTTCGCTCCACGAAAGCCGCACGCCCGGCACGACGCTCCAGCTGCCGCCGGTCCACGTCGCCTGCGCGAACGGCTCGGCGCTGTGCAGTGCGCGGTCATGGCCATCCACCCGGTCGGAGTGGATACCCTCGCGCCGCAACTCGACGCCGGCATCGATCGCCACGGCGTCACCCGCATATGCGTACAGCAGCTCCGCTTCCAGCAGGCGCTGGATCTCCTGCTCGTCGTCGGAGCCCGCAACAGGCTGCGGAAGGGTGGAGCGGCGGGTGAGGTGACGGAACTCCGTTGCATACAGTGTCGGGCTGAAGCGGTGTGCACCGCTGCTGTACACTGCGCCCGTGCGGGCGCCCCACTGCACGTTGTCGACGAAGTTGAAGACCGGACCCGTACGCCAGCGCTGCCGCTCGTCCAGGACGAGACCGCCGGCGCTCACTGCCAGCGCGTCCGACAGCTCCCATTGTACGCGTGCATTGCCGTCCCACCGCGTCGCGAATGTGCCTGACTCCCCCGAGTGCCCCGGAACCAGCTCGATCGTGCGACGCCCCCCGTCAATTGCGTATGCAGCGTCGCCAATGCCGCCGAGAACGTTGCCGGTGATGTCGATCCGGCCGTTGGAGCCACCGGTCACATCGACGCCGCCCTTCCAGACACCCTGCGCCGGTGAACGCGTGATCACGTTCACGACGCCACCCATGGCGTCCGAGCCGTACAGCGTCGACTGCGGGCCCTTCACCACCTCGACCCGCTCGATCATGGACGTCGGGATGCGCGACAGGTCGAGGCTGCCCGAAAGTCGGCCGATGAATGGCTGGCCATCCAGCAGCACCAGCACACGCTCGGAACCGAGTCCCTGGAGCATCACACCCTGGCCGATCGGGTGGCCTCCCTCCACACTCACACCCGTCCGCTCGGTGAGCACGGCGGACAGGTCCGGCGAGCCGCTCCGCTCCAGCTCCGCACGACCGACAACCTCCGTCGCGATCGGCACGTCCTTGAGCTGCTGCAGCCGGCGCGACGCCGTTACGACCAGAACGGACAGCGCCACTGGTCTCGGCGTGAGGCGTATGCGCACGGGCGAGTCGGTACCGGCTGGCACGGCGACCGTCTCCGTGGCAAAGGCCAGGTGCTCGATCACCAGCTCATGGGGACCGGGCGGAAGCAGCAGGCGCCACGCACCGTCCGCATCCGTGACCGTGCTGATTTCATGACACGCGGCACGTACGTCCGCGCCGGCGACCGGCGTGGCGGCACCGGCCTCCAGCACACGGCCACGCAGCACAACACGCTCTCTCGCGCCATGGACTACCGGCGCTGGCTGTTGTGCGTTCGCTGCGGCAACAGCAACGAGCAGTGCACAGCAGGGCACGCACGCGCGCAGCACGGCTCCCGCCCGCATGGTCAGTTCAGCGCCTCGTAGCGGAACGACACCTGGCGATCATTGCCTGCAATGTCGTAGTAGCCGATGACCTGGAGCTTGTAGACCCGATCGCCGGTGTCGACCAGGTAGACATCGAACGTCGGGAAGATCGTGTGGAAGCCGTCCAGGTTGTAACGGTACCAGGCATGCGCGGCGAACACTCCGCCGTATGCATCGCCGCGGTAGAGCTGCGCAGGCGCGTCGCTCGCATCCTCGACATCCTCGAACGCGTCGTCCGGCGAGAGCAGGGCAGCAGCATTGCCGTCACCACTCACGCCCCCATTCACGCGGATCTCGAAACCGTCCAGCACGATGTCCCAGTCGCTCGCGTCGCTCACGGCGCCCGTCGCGAAGTCGAAGTAGACAGGGCTCGTGCGGCCATCCAGCACCACCGTCTGCGCCGCGCCCATCGGCTCGCCCGCACCCGGCTGCACGGCGAACTCGACAGTGACTCGGCCGCCCGCCTGTGTGGCATCGGAAATGTCAACCACATGGAACTTCGCGTACTCGGGATCCGCACCGGCACCGCGAATGCGGTAGACCTGTTCCGGGTTCGCCGTGACCGTATGTGTCGTGAAGTCGTAGACGTACCAACCCGAAATCGCAGGATCGAGCACATCTGTCTCCCACGCATCGGGATCGCTCGGAATCGACGCCACCGACACACCCTCGAACGCCCCGAGCTGATTGTCCGGCGTCATGCCCTGCACCTGCGCGTCCGTCGCAGCAGCGTTCTGGCAGAGACAGTAGCCGCGCACATCACCGGGGCCCGCTGCACCGCCATTCAGCATGACGCGCGTCGCACTGAACGCGATGTCCCAGTCCGTCGAGGTGCTCCGGTCCCCGACCGTCACCTCCGACGCCGGTTCGCCGAGACGCACAAACGCCCAGCGCCCGTCCGCGTCCACGGTCAGTACCTGTTCGTCCTGGATTGGCGGGTCGATCACGTCCGTGCCCGAGCACGCGGCCTGGCCCGACCCGGCTAACGCCGCCCAGATCGCGGCCCGTCCGAGGAGCTTACACTCGAATCGCATCATTTCACTTGAGTTTGAGAATCGTTCTCATTTGGCAAGAGTAGTCCACGATGGCCGCCGATGCAAGCGGAGGGGGGCGAGACACGGAAGCGGAGGGAACCGGGGGTTGAACGGTGTCGATCAGAGTACGGGCCGGCACCTGGTGAGGCACCGGCCCGCTGGGGTTGAAGTCAGTCCGGGGCAGCGCGCCGATCGGGCGCTCCGCCCGCCGGCCGGGAGCGTATGCGGCTGCTGCTACCGCTGGATCACCCCGCAGGCGATCCGGTCCCCTGAATTCCCCGATGGATCCGTGGTATTGTCGTCGGGGCCGGCGTGAATCACGAGAGCGGAGCCATCCGCATCGAACAGCGAGCGCGGATCGCCCTCGGCGAGCGTCACGTTCTCGGCTGTTTCGCTGTACTCCGCCGTGCCGTCGTCGCCGACCTCGATGTTGGGCAGGTCACCGGCGTGAGGCCCCTGCGGGTTATCCAGCCCGTGCTGGGTGCTGTCCGGGTTGAAGTGGCCGCCCGCTGTGGAGAAGGCTGCGTCGCCGGAGGCATCGCACTGGCCGACCGCATGGATGTGGATCCCGTGCTCACCCGGCGGGAGGCCCCGTGCGTCGACCTCGATCCTGACGCCGCCGTTTTCCTGCCTGAACGTCGCGGTGGCCACGACGGTGCCTGCAGTGTCGCGCAGTTCGGCGCGGGCCGAGTCGGCAGTTGCCGTGTCGGTCATGGCGCTGGTGTCGGTCATGCCGGTGCCGACGGTATCTGCATCGAGGTTCGCGTTGTCATCCGCGTCGTCCACCGCGCAGGCGCCGACGGCGAGGATTGCCGCGGCGGCTGCGAATCGCGTCCATTTCATATGACCCTTCCTCCGGGTAGCAGTTCGAGAACAGGTGAACATGGGGCGGCGCACACGGGATGCCAAACGACACGACCGGGCAGCGTCGGCGCGGCAGATGACCTGTGCGTGGCCCGGATTCTGTCGCCAGGATGCCGTCGCATGCGTTCCGGAGCGCGATTGTCACTGTCGACCGGCCGTGTCCGTTGTATGGTGAGCCGGGCCCGCCCGCCGTCCGGAGATCACCGGTACTGGAACGGCGGGCCGCGGCCGGGTAAGCTCCCGGCAGCACGGCACCTTGCTGTTCAGCGAAAGGATTGAGATGCAGATGCGTTGGTTCAGGCTGGTCGTTCTCGTCGGCGCCGTGCTCGGCACGGGTTGCAGCGTTCTGGACAACGACGAGCCGGCGGAGGAGGCGCGTGTCCGGCTGAACGGCACCTCTGGTGTGGACCTGGAGCTGGTGACGTCCACCGAGTTCGGATTCAGCGTCGATCCCACCACCGGAAACCGGGAGACGGTGCTGATCCAGTCGGACACCGTGATGATCCGGCCGCCCTACGACGAGGTCTTCGACATTTCGCAGCGCGGCATCTTCCTGGTGCGGCTGACGAATGCGGAGCAGGAAGCGGCGGACGTGACGCTGGAAGTATCGATCGACGGCTCGCGCAAGATCTCGCAGCAAATGGTCATCGGCGCGGACGAGGGCGGTGTGCCGGGCCGTTTCGAGTGGTCGTGGCTGAACTAGCGGTCAACCGTCCATGAGGCGGCCGGGGCGTGCGACTGATCCAGGCTGAGCCGGCGATCAGCCGTCCATGAGACGCCCGGGCCGGATGGCGTCCGGCCCGAAGCGATCGCGCAGTGTGTCCGTGAGGCGGGCGAGCCGACGATCCCGGTCGGTCTCGCCCGCTTCGGTTTCGCCGCCGAACAGGCCGAGCTGGAGGGCCCCCTCGTCATCGGTGAGCTGCGACGCGGCAACGGACAGCAGCCGGGCAGGGACCCTGCGGCCGTCGCGGAGCCGGCCCAGCAGCTCGCGCGCGACCGAGAAAATGGCGCGATCGGACTCGAGCGGCTGCGCGATCGTACGTCCGGCGCTGCGGCTGCGGAAATCGAAGTCGCGCACGCGGACGGTGATCGTGCGCGCCCGCACACCTGCAGCACGCAGATCGCGACCGAGTCGAACGACGAGTGCGAGCAGCTCGCGCTCGAGTTCCGCGTCGTCATCGATATCGCGTGCAAAGGTTTCGTCGCGTGAATGCTGCTTGGCCGCGCGCTCCGGCTCGACCGCCCGGTCGTCGATGCCGCGGATCCGCTCGTAGAGCCACTCACCGCGGCGGTCGCCGAGGCGGCGCATCATGCTCGCGCGATCCAGGCAGAGCGCCTGCGGCACCGTGACCAGGCCCATCGCGCGCAGCTCGTCGGCGAACACCGGCCCGACGCCGGGAATGTCCACGAGCCGGAACTCCGCCAGGAATTCGTCCTCCTGTCCGGGTGCCACGACGTGCACGCCTGCCGGCTTGGCCCGTCCGACCGCCAGCTTCGCGACCAGCTTGGACGTCCCGCCGCCGATGGAAACCGCGATGTCGGTATCCCGCAGCACCGCCTGCTGGATGTGCCGCGCAGTGTCGGCCAGTGGCTCGTCGTGGTAGAGCCGTTCCGTCCCGCCCAGGTCCATGTATGCCTCGTCGATCGAGGCCGGCTCGACGAGGGGTGCAAAGCGCTCGAGCACCGCGCGCACGGCGCGACTCTTCTCGCCGCAGAGTGTGCGCGGAACGGGAACCACCTTCGCCTGCGGGCAGAGCTTGAGGGCGCGTGCGGTGGGCATGCCGGAGCGCACGCCGTACACGCGCGTCTGGTATGACGCGGACGTGACGACGCCGCGCTGGTCCGCACCGCCGCCGACGAGCAGCAGCGGCTCACGCCCCGCGCCATCGGGATCGGCAATGCGTGCGCACTGCACGAAGAACTGGTCGCAGTCGACCAGCAGGATGCGGCGTGGCGTGCTCATCACTCCGTCGGATAATCGCGTGGTCCTGCGCTGCGGCGTGCGACTGCGCCGGGTCGCCGTTGAGCGTACCCCGCTGCAGCGGCGCCGTTGCGTTCGCAGGCGCCCGCGTACATCTTCGCGCGTCGCTGCGCCGGGCGCGGAGCAGGCCTTCACCCGCCGCGCCGTCGGTCGATTGGACGCACCTCCGGAGGCATCATGCAGGAGACGACGGCGCTGCTCAACGACCCGATGCAGGTGTTCGGCTTCCTGGCGGGAGTCATCGCGCTGGTGTTCTGGCTGAGCGGCATACCCCGGCTGAAGAAGCTGTTCGATGTGCTGCCGCCAGTGCTGTTCGCCTACTTCGTTCCGACGCTCGCGACCACGTTCGGTATCACGCCGCCGACCTCCCCCGCGTACGACTGGATGCGGGCCTACCTGCTGCCGATCGCGCTCCTGCTCCTGATGATCACGTTCGATCTGCGCGCGATCATGCGGCTGGGCCGGGTCGCACTGATCATGATGCTGACGGGCACGGTCGGCATCATCATCGGCGCGCCCGTCGCGTTCCTGGTGTTCGGACCGTTCCTGCCGGAGAACGCGTGGCAGGGCTTTGCCGCGCTTTCCGGGAGCTGGATCGGCGGCTCCGCCAACATGGTGGCGATCGCGGAGTCCGTCGGGCTGCCGCCTGCGGACCTCGGTCCCTTCATCGTGGTCGACACCGTGGTCGGCTATGGATGGATGGCGGTGCTGCTCTTTCTGAGCAGCTTCCAGGAGCGGTTCGACCGCTGGAACCGTGCGGACCGCACCGCGATCGAGGAGACCAACCGTCGACTGCAGGAGCTGGACACCAGGCGCCACCCGATCGACCTGCGCATGGCACTGGTCATCATCGGCTTCGCCTTTGCCGGTGCGGTGCTCGGCATCGCGATCGGTGACCGCATGCCCCCGATCGGTGACCCGACCATCATCAGCAACACGACATGGGCCGTGCTCGTGGTCGTCACCGGCGGCGTGATCCTGTCCTTCACGCCGGTGCGCCAGCTCGAGGAATGGGGCGCGTCCCGCTTCGGCTACGCCGCGCTGTACCTGCTGATCAGTGCAATGGGCGCGCAGGCCGATCTCAGGGCGGTGCTGGATGCGCCGCTGTACCTCGCGGCCGGCGTGTTGTGGCTGTCGATCCACATCGCGTTGATGTTCCTGGTCGCACGCCTGGTGCGCGCTCCGCTGTTCTTCCTGGCGACCGGCAGCATGGCCAACGTGGGTGGCGCCGCGTCGGCCCCGGTGGTCGCCGGTGTCTACCACCCCGCCATGGCACCGGTCGGCCTGCTCATGGCTGTTGCCGGCTACGTGCTCGGCATCTACGGCGGCATCGCGGTCGCGGCGATGCTCGCCGCACTCGCGGGGGCCTGAGAAACGAGAAGCGCGCCGTTCGCACGGCGCGCTTTCGTCGATCGCATCCCCGGCCCCGGGGTCGAACCTGTATCAGTTGACCGTCACCGTCACGGGTGCACCGAAGTGCGAGTGCGAGCCGTGGCGGATCTGGACCTGCAGCGTCGCCGTGCCCGGCGCGGTGACCAGGCTGCCATCCAGGTTGGACAGCGGCGAGTAGCGCGCGACGCCCTGGTTGCTCGATGCGATCTCCAGCTCGTAATCGATGCCCAGCGAGACCAGCCGATCGTCGGTGTCTCGCACGTTGATCGTGACGTCGTGGGTCCCCTCGTCGACCGAGAGGGAGCCGTTGCTGCCCGCGCGCAGGGTCGTCGATTCATCCCCCACGCGCAGCACCACCTGGTCGATCTCGACCTCGAGTCCGGGGCCGAACGCATCCTCGCACGCCGCCAGAGCAAACGCCGGAACCAGCACTGCCATCATCCGTACCCACCGCATGCTGCCTCTCATACTTCACCTCGGTGATTCGTTCGCATCGTTGCAGGACATGTGCTCAGAAGGCCAGGCGATAGAGCAGGGACACGCCGATGCCCGGCTGTGGCATGATCTCCTTGATCCGCGACAGGTGATCGCGGTACTCGGCGTCGAGCAGGTTGTCGACGCGCAGCGTCAGCGTGTGCAGCCGGCCGCCGCGCAGGAAGCGGATGCCCCCGGTGAGGTCCGCGACCGCGTACGCGGCCGTTGGCTCCTCGAAATCGCCCGTGCGGTCCTGCTCGGCTGCGAAGCGTCCACCGACCCCGGCAAACCAGTCGGCGGTCTCGTAGCGGAGCGCCACCCGGCCGTGCGCCGGCGGGATCAGCGGCGGATGCTTCGACGCAGTGACAAACGTCGTATCACCATCCGCGAACACCGGAATCGGCGCACGCTCGCTGGTGAACTCCGCACGCACCACCGACCCGGTCGCTTCCAGGATGAGCTGCTGCGTGATGCTCAGGTCGAGCCCGCCCTCGATACCCGTGAAGCGTGCATCCTCGTTCGTGTACTGGAACAGCGGCAGGCCCTCGGCGCCCTCGACCGTGCGGCCGCGGCTGGAAGGAAACACGTACCCGTCCAGCTGGTTGCGGAACGCGGCGAGCTCCGCCTGGATGCGACTGCCCTGGTAGCGGACGAACGCGTCGACGCCGGCGCCGGTCTCCGCTTCCAGGCCGGGATCGCCGACGTCGAAGGAGTTCGCTGCCAGGTGCGGGCCGCTCGTGTACAGCTCGTTGAAGTCGGGGGTGCGGTAGGCGCGCGCGACGCTCACGCCGATGCGCACCGGGTCGCTCACCTCGTACAGCAGGCCAAGTGATCCGGAGAATGCACTGAACTCCCGGTCACGCACGGGAACCAGCTCCCCGCCCACGTCGATCGACGCGGTGCCGCGCGGCTCGTAGCGCGCGACGTCGTAGCGTGCGCCGGCCTGCAGCCGGAGCGGCCCCCTGCCCACTTCCTCCACCACGAAGACCGCCGCCGAGACGTCACGGGTCGACGGGGTGGACAGCTCACCACCGGTCTCGATGTCGCGATACTGTGCGCTGAAACCGAGTGCACCCGTGCTGATCAGCCCGAGTGCGTCATGACGCGCGAGCACGTTCAGCGCTGCAACGTCCTGCAGGAACTCGGTGCCGACCTCGCCGCCCTCCTCGATCTCACGGTGCGTGTAGTTCGTGTAGCTGCCCGTGACCTCGACCTCCTCGAAGAACGCGACGTCGTGGAGATCCAGCTCGCCGCGTGCGGAGTGTCGCTGCATCTCGACATGCACGTTGTGCGCGTGTTCTTCTTCGGGCTCCTCCGCGCCGGGCTCTTCGTCGTGGGATTCGTGGGCGCCGTCGGGGATGCCGTAGCGGGAATCGAAGAAGCGGTAGCTTGCGCCGAGGTGCGCCCCGTTCACGCTGCGCCCCACGCCGGCGGACAGGTTCCAGGTGCGGGCGTCGGTGTTGTCGAGCGTGCCGGCGGGGGTCGATACATCGCCGGAGGCGCGCCCACTTGCCTCGAAACGCGCCGCCCACCTGCCGATCGGCACGACACCGAAGCCGCCCAGCGTTCCGCCGGAGTTCACGCTCTGCGCCTGCCCGACGATCGCACCATGAAAGTGATCGGGGACCGTCCGCGGCACTTCCTCGCGCACGACGTTCACTACGCCGCCCAGTGCGCTGCTGCCGTACAGCAGCGACATGGGCCCGCGCACCACCTCCATGCGCTGTGCCGTCAGTGGGTCGATCGCGACTGCGTGATCCGCAGAGGTCGAGGACATGTCCCCGCTGCGGACGCCGTCCTCCAGCATCACGATGCGGTCGCCGCCCATCCCGCGGATCACCGGCCGCGCGGTCGCCGGGCCCAGGCCCGTCACGGCGACGCCGGGCTCGTCCGCCAGCGTCGCAGCGACTGTCGCGTCGAGCTTCCGCTCCAGCTCCGCAGCCGAAACGACGGAGGTCGGGCTGAGCACGTCCTGGCCGGCCCGGGACGTGATCGTTCCCGTGACCACGATCTCCTCGAACTGCACAGCCGCCACCTGCAGCTCGATCCGGACCTCCGTCGTCCGGCCGGCATCCACCTGGACGACGACCTGGCGCGGCGCGTACCCGATCCGCTGGACCGCCAGTGTATGCGTGCCGGCCCGCACACCAGGAAAGGCGAACTCGCCGTCCACACGTGTGCTCTCGCTCCGGTGCGATTCGACCAGCTCGACGTGCGCCGCCGCCAGCGGACCGCCCCCTGCCTCGACCACCACGCCGAGGATGGTGCCGCGCTCCTGGCCGGCTGCACCGCCGGAGGGTACCCAGGCCGCCAGCGCGACCAGCACTGCTACTGCAGAACGGATCATGATTCTCCTGTGCACTCACTGGATCCGGCGTCAACGCGTCACACCCCGTGTGCATCCCGGCTGCGACGCCGCGCGCGCCTCCGGCGGCCGGGGCGCGGCTACTGCGTACACGCCCCGACACCGGACGGGTCCGCTTCCGGCTTCACGCGGATGCCTGCCTGGCTGAGAGTCGTTATCATACACTGCGGGACAAGCCCCTGCCGGGAGACGCAACCGTGAGGAGCAAGCTGCACCGCCGGATCGTCAGTCTGCTCGCGCTCGTCGTGTTCAGTACGACGGGTGCGGCGGACGCGTACGGCCTGCACTCCTGCCCGCACCACGACGCACTGCCGGAGACGCCGCATCAGCAGCACGCGCACCGGGCCGATGCGCAGGCTGCGACCGTGACGTCGCACGGGCAGCACTCCCATGACAGCGCCGATGCTCCGGCGTCCCCTGCGGAGCACGACGGTCACGGTCCATGCACGTGCGTTGGCGAGTGCAGCTCGAATCCTCCGGCGGCGCCGCTCGAGGCTGCGCCGGTCACTGTCGTCGCTTCGCTGGCCACACGGCACGTCGTCGTGCCCGCGCAGGTGCAGCCACACGCCTGCACGACTCCGTACCTCCTCCCCTGGCCGAACGCGCCACCCGTTTCCGCTTCACGTTGAGTTCCTGATGCCGTGCGCATGGTGCGCGCGGCGGATGCACTGAAGCGGAGACAATTCCGATGATACAGCACACCCGTACGCGGTCTCGTGCCGCGTACGCACTCGTCGCGGCCATGCTGGTCGCGGCGCTGCCGGCCATTGCGGCTGCGCAGCAGCCCGGCACACTCACCGGCCGCGTGGCCAGCGCCACAAGCGTGGCCGCTGTCGCCGGAGCACAGGTCACGGCCGGCACTCAGAGGACGGAAACCGACGCGCGGGGCGAGTTCCGGCTCGTGCTGCCCGCAGGCACGCACGCGGTGACGGTCGCCGCGCCGGGCCATGGCACGCTGACGCGCGAGGTGACGATCGTCGCCGGACGCACCACGTCGATCGCCGTGGTGCTGGAGGTATCCGCCTACGCCCTCGACGAGCTGGTCGTGACGACCAGCCGGGAGGAGCGGCGCAAGGCCGAAACGCCGGCCTCGGTCGGCGTCGTGTCGAGCGAGCAGATCCGCGCGGCGCACCCGACACACCCGGCCGAACTGCTCAACCAGGTGGCAGGCGTGTGGGTGAGCGTGACGGGCGGTGAGGGGCACATGACGTCGATCCGCCAGCCGAAGACCACGAGCCCCGTTTACCTGTACCTGGAGAACGGCGTGCCTACGCGTTCGACCGGGTTCTTCAACCACAATGCGCTGTACGAGGTGAACGTCGCGCAGGCGGACCGCATCGAGGTGGTCAAAGGGCCGATGACGGCGCTCTACGGCAGCGACGCGATCGGCGGGATGATCAACGTGCTGACGCGCTCGCCCGCGGAAGCACCCCGCATCGCCGGCTCGGTCGAGGCCGGCGGGCAGGGCTACCAGCGGTTGCTCCTCACCGGCTCGGCCGGCGACGGGACCGGCGGCATCCTCGCGGAAGCGAACCTCACGCGCACGGACGGCTGGCGTGACGGGACCGGCTACGACCGCGCGAGCGGTACGCTGACCTGGGAGCGTGCGCTCGGGACCGGCAGCCTGCGGACCGTGGCGTCGTTCTCGATGATCGACCAGCAGACGGCCGGCGCCTCGTCGCTGTCCGCGGAGGATTTTCGCAACGCGCCCGAGCTCAACTACACACCGATCTCGTTCCGCGAGGTGCGCGCGTTCCGGGCGTCGTCCGCGTACCAGCTCACGCGCAACTCGTGGTCGCTCGACGCCACCGGTTTCGTGCGGTGGAACGACATGGAGATGCTGCCGAACTGGTCGCTGACGTACGACCCTGCGGTGACGCGCACCGGTCATTCCTCCGCCGGCGCGCTGCTGCGCGTCCGCCGCGACATCGCGCCGCTCGCGGGCAGCATGACGTTCGGGCTGGACGCGGAGTACAGCCCCGGCGAGCACCGCGAGTGGTCAGTGCAGGCAACACGCACGGACGGCGTGTTCACGGACTACGAGCGCGGAGGCGTGCTGTACGATTACGACGTCGCGTTCAGCGCGATCTCACCCTACGTCCAGCTCGTGAGCTCACCACTGTCCGTGCTGCACCTGACCGCCGGGCTGCGCTTCGACCGGCTCGCCTACGACTACGACAACCCGCTCGGTGCGCTGCAGGAGGGGCGGCACCGCCGGCCGGCAAGCACGGAGGTCAGCTACACGCACCTGTCGCCCAAGGTCGGCGCAACACTGGAGCTGACGCCGACGCTGAACGTCTTTGCGGCGTACGGTCACGGCTTCCGCGCGCCCTCCGAGGGTCAGCTCTTCCGCCAGGGGCGCGCGGCCAGCACGCTGGCGCTCGCGCCGGTCAAGGCGGACAACCTGGAAGCGGGCGCGCGCGCACGCGTGCTCGGCGTGTCGCTGGAGGCCGCCGTGTACCGGCTCATCAAGAGCGACGACATCCTGAGCTTCACCCACCCCGACGGCACGACCGAGACCGTGAACGCAGGTGAAACGCTGCACCAGGGTGTGGAGCTGGCAGCGGCGACGACACTCGCGGATATCGTCGACCTGGCGACGTCGTACACGCGTGCAACACACCGTTACGAGGAGTGGCTGCCGGGCAACGGCGTCGACTACTCCGGCAACACGATGGAGGACGCGCCACGCACGCTGGCAAGTGCATCGCTCGGCGTCCGGCCGCCGTTCCTCGCGGGCGGAGGGATCACGCTGGAGTGGGCACACGTCGGCGCGTTCTGGATGGATCCGGCGAACACGCACCGCTACGACGGTCACGACCTGCTGCACGTCCGCGCGCAGCAGCCGCTGCTGGACCGGCTGTCGGTGTTCGCGCGCGTGCACAACGTCACGGACGAGCGCTACGCCGAAACGGCGGCATACACGGATGCGCGCGGCCAGGAGTTCGCGCCGGGCATGCCGCGCACGCTGTACTTCGGGCTGGAGTGGAAGGGAGGTACGCGATGAGCACCGCTACCAGCATGCGACGCTCCGCCGCGGCCCTCGCCGCGTGCGTGGCGTTGGTCGCTTCCGCGTGCGCGAACGAGCCTGCGACCATCGAGGATGCCTCTCTCGTCGCGGCAGGCAACGCTCATTCACCGACCGTCGCGGTCGCAGCGGATGGCGCGACGTATGTCGCCTGGGTGAGCGGCGACAGCACGTTCGACGTGCTGCTTGCCCGTGCGGGTGAGCAGCCGGTGCGCGTGAACGACATCGCGGGCGATGCGGCACCACACGCACAGGCGCCGGCGCAGGTGGCGCTCGGGCCCGAGGGCAATGTGTATGTCGCGTGGCAGAACAACACGCCGATCGAGGGACGGCGCTTTCCCGCGAGCGACCTGCGCTTCGCCCGCTCCGCCGACGGTGGTCGCACGTTCGAGCCCGCAATCCACGTGAACGACGACGCCGGCGGAGTGCCGGCGTCGCACACGTTTCACGACGTCGCCGTCGGCGACGACGGCACCGTGTACGTGTCCTGGATCGACGGCCGTGTGCGCGCGCAGGCTGAATCGCCGCGACATGCGGATGCACCTGCGCACGAGCATGGCGACAGCGACACGGGGCCGGAGATCCGCGTCGCCCGCTCACGCGACGGCGGCCGCAGCTTCGGGCCGGGCGTGGTGGTCACGCCCAAGGCATGCCCGTGCTGTCGCACGACGCTCGCGGTCTCCGGCCGCAACGTGTACGTCGCGTGGCGCGACGTGACCGACGACAACGTGCGCAACATCGTGGTCGCGCATTCGGCGGATGGTGGCGAAACCTGGAGCGCGCCGCGGGCTGTGCACCAGGACGCGTGGCAGATCGATGGCTGCCCGCATGCGGGCCCGTCGCTCGCGATCGGCCGCGACGGGCGACTGCACGTCGCGTGGTACACGGGTGCGCCGGATCGACCCGGCATCTACCACGCGGTGGCGGACGACGGGCTCCACTTCGGTGCGCCCGCACCGCTGCTTTCGGGCGAGTGGGTCCCACCGTCGCTGGTCGAGCTGGCCGCGACGGATGGTGCCATGCTCGCGGCGTGGGACGACCGCCGTTCGGAGGTCCCGCGACTGACGCTGGAGCGGCTGGCAGACGGTGCGCAGTCGGCGGGATTCCGTGCTCGCGGCCGGGCGCATTCCGAGACGGCTGGACTCGCGCCGGCACTCGCCGCAAACGGCGGGCGCTATGCACTAGCGTGGTTGCGTGGCGACTCGGTGTACGTGCGGCTCGGGGCACTGCCATGACGCGCGCTGCCACCCTGGTGCTCTGCCTGCTGCTCCCGCTCGGCGCGTGCGCCGACGGCTCCGCGGGTGAGTTCGCGCCGCTGCAGCGCGGGGACCGCGCGCCCGCCTTTGGCGCGGTGACCCTCGAGGGCGACTCGCTCGCGCTCGGGTCGCTTGCGGACCGGCCGATCCTGCTGAACGTGTGGGCGACGTGGTGCCCGCCGTGCCGCGAGGAGATGCCCGCGCTGCAGGCACTGCACGATCGCTACGACGCGCGCGGACTGGCGGTCGTCGCAGTCAGCCTGGACGCGTCCGCCGCGGATGCAGCCGCGTTCGCCGGCGAGCTGGGGCTGACCATGCGGATGCTGCACGACCCCGCGGGGCGCGTGACGCGCACGTTCCGCACGACCGGCGTGCCGGAAACGTTTCTGATCGGGCCGGACGGACGCATCGTGCGTCGCTGGATCGGCGCCTTCGACCCGCTGGCGGACGATGTGATTGCCAGCGTGGAGAGCGTGCTGGGGCAGGGCTGATCGGTTCCGGGTGAGACGTGGCTGCCGGGGCTGAGAGAGCGCCGGGGCAGGGCTGATCCGCTCTGCCTGGGGCTACCCGCCCTCCACGCCGTCGTCCATGATCACGCGCCGCACCGGGTAGGCCGCGCGGATCCTGCTCGCGTGCTCCGGCGCCGTCGTCGCGCGCTGCAGCTCCAGCGTGAGCGTGCTCGCCCACCGGCGTCGTTCGCGGACGGGCACCAGGTAGCGGACCGTCAGCTCCAGCCAGTGCTCGACGCCGCTCACGTAGACCTGCGGCTCGTCGGCCACGTCCATGCCCAGCCCGCTCGCCTCGAGCAGCCCGCGGTAGGTCTCGATCGGTTTCCGCATCGCGTCGCCGACGATGCGGCGCGCCGTCGCGACCGCGACGCGCATCGCGTACTCGACGTCGCTGTCGTCGGAGATGGTGATCGAGACCTCGTCCCAGACGTAGGGGAAGTCGCGCGTGTAGTTCACGACGTTGGCGCGCAGCAGCTCCGAGTTGGGGAAGGTGATGACGGCGCCCGTCGGCTGCGCGCCCTGCACGGGCTTGTCCGGCCCGCCCGCCTCCCAGAGCGTCGTGTTCAGGAAATCGATGCGGTACACGTCGCCGAACACGTCGCCCACGCCGATGCGGTCACCGACCCGGTAGTAGCCCTTGAACGAGTTGAGCAGCCAGGCGGTGAAGCTCTCGATCGGTGCCTGCAGCGCCCAGGACAGGGCGAGGCCGAAGAGACCGATGGAGCCGAGCAGGGCGCGCGGGCTGCCGGCCACGACGCTGAGCGCGATCGCCAGTGCGAGGAACCAGAGCAGGATCGTGGAGACGGCTGCCGCGGCATCGGCCTTCTCCCACGTGCCGAACGCGTGGCGCAGCAGGGGGCGCAGCAGCCGCGTGATGATGGCGGCCAGCACCAGCAGCACCAGCGCGATCACCAGCTTGGGGAGCAGCCCGGAGATGCCGATCGTGATCTGGCGGATCGTGCTGCGCACCTCCTGGAGGGAGCGGCTCGCCTCCGATGCGACGTTCTGCGACAGGTCGCCCGTATCGGCCGCGCTGAGAGCCGTGTCCGTCCCGAGCGTGTCGCCGAGCGGCAGCACGACCACGGTGTCGGGCAGCGTGTCCTGTGCGGGGTCCTGCCCGTCCGCCGGTTCTCCGCTCAGCAGGAGCAGCAGAGCGGTCAGTGCGATGGCCAGCGCCGAGCCCGTGCGGAATCGGCGCAGCCGGTAGCGGGCACTGCGGTAGTAGGAGGACGTGCCGGTCCGCAGGTAGCGGCCCCGGCGCGGCTGTGCGCTCCGTTGCGCGGGCGCACCCGCCCGCCGCTGCGCCCTGCCGCTACGGGCGGTTCGCCCGCGCGGCCGTTCCGGATCCCGGCTGCCGTTTGCCATGATCAGCCGGGCGCTTGCACGACCCGTGCAACCATCGCCGGGACCCATGCGGGGTACCACCAGCGCGCCGCCTGTGCGCGCTCGCATTTTCCGGTGCGTCGCCTAATGTTAGCGCGGCTGTCGTCCACTCCTCAGAGAAGAACCATGAAGACCATACAGGATGCGCTGCCACTGTCCGGGCACCCGTTCACCCGCCGGCACATCGGGCCCGGGCCGGAAGAGGCGCAGGCCATGCTCGAGGCGCTCGGCTACACGTCGCTGGACGCGCTGATCGAGGACGCGATTCCTTCGAGCATCCGGTTCCGCGGCTCGCTCTCGGTCGGCGAGACCATGAGCGAGCTCGAGGCACTGAACGAGCTGCGCGCACACGCGGAGCGCAACCGTGTGCTGCGCTCCTTCATCGGGCTCGGCTACCACGACACGTTCACGCCGCCCGTGATCCAGCGGAAGGTGCTCGAGAACCCGAGCTGGTACACCGCGTACACGCCGTACCAGGCGGAGATCTCGCAGGGCCGCCTGGAAGCGCTGCTCAACTTCCAGACGGTCGTCATCGACCTGACCGGCCTGCCGATCGCCAATGCGTCACTGCTCGACGAGGGCACCGCTGCTGCCGAAGCAGTGCAGCTCGCGCATGCGGCCGTGGGCAAGCGCAACACGATCTTCGTATCCGACCAGTGCCACCCGCAGACCATCGAGGTGGTACGCACGCGCGCATCGGCGCGCGGCTACACGCTCGAGATCGGCGATGCCGCGAGCGCCCAGTTCAGCGACGACGTGTTCGCGGTGCTGCTGCAGTATCCCGGCACGGACGGCCTGGTGATGGACTACAGCGACGTCGCACAGCGTGCGCACGACGCCGGCGCACTCGTGATCGCAGCGTGCGACCTGCTCGCGCTGGCGCTGCTGACGCCGCCCGGTGAGTGGGGCGCCGACATCGCGGTCGGCAACTCGCAGCGCTTCGGCGTGCCGCTCGGCTTCGGCGGCCCGCACGCCGCGTTCCTCTCGACGAAAGAGGAGTACAAGCGACTGATCCCCGGACGCATCATCGGCGTGTCGACCGATCCGCAGGGCGAGCCCGCGCTGCGCATGGCGCTGCAGACGCGTGAGCAGCACATCCGTCGCGAGAAGGCGACCTCCAACGTCTGCACCGCACAGGTGCTGCTGGCCGTGATCGCGAGCTTCTACGCCGTGTACCACGGACCGGAAGGACTGGAGCGCATCGCGCGCCGCGTGCACCGCCTGACCGTCGCGCTCGCGGACGGCCTGCGCGCCGCCGGTTTCACGCTGCGCCACGACACGTTCTTCGACACGATCCGCGTGGCGACCGGTGGCAAGCAGCAGCAGGTCATCGCCGCGGCGCTGGAGCATGGCATCAACCTGCGCGCGGCCGGCGACGACGACATCGTCGTCGCACTCGACGAGACCGTGACGGTGCGCGACCTGGCCGACGTGCTGGCCTCGTTCGGTGCGAAGGCGGACGCGGCGGCACTGTTTGCAGACGCGGACGACCAGTTCGCGGCGCCACTGGCCCGCACCAGCGACTACATGACGCACCCGGTGTTCAGCCGGTACCGATCCGAGACCGAGATGCTGCGCTACATCCACCGGCTCGAGTCGAAGGACCTGTCGCTCACCACGTCGATGATCCCGCTCGGCTCGTGCACGATGAAGCTGAACGCCGCAGCGGAGATGTACCCGATCTCGTGGGCCGGCTTTGCGCGCATGCATCCGTTCGCGCCCGCGGACCAGGGCGAGGGCTACCGCGCGATGTTCGCGCAGCTCGAGGGGTGGCTCGCCGACATCACCGGCTTCGACCGCGTGTCGCTGCAGCCGAACGCGGGATCGCAGGGCGAGTTCAGCGGGCTCATGGTCATCCGCGCCTACCATCACGCGCGCGGCCAGGCGCAGCGCAATGTCTGCCTGATCCCGCAGTCCGCACACGGGACCAACCCGGCGAGTGCGGTGATGGCGGGCATGAACGTCGTCGTGGTGAAGAGCGATGAGGACGGCAACATCGACATCGACGACCTGCGCGCCAAGGCCGAGAAGCACAGCGACACGCTGGCCGCACTGATGGTGACGTACCCGTCGACGCACGGGATCTTCGAGGAGGGCATCCGCACGATCTGCCAGGTCGTCCACGAGCACGGCGGGCAGGTCTACATGGACGGCGCGAACATGAACGCCATGGTCGGCCTCGTCCGCCCCGGCGACATCGGCGCCGACGTCTGCCACCTCAACCTGCACAAGACGTTCTGCATCCCGCACGGCGGCGGCGGCCCCGGCATGGGCCCCATCGGCGTCGCGGCGCACCTGTCGCCGTACCTGCCGGGACATCCGCTGGTGGAGACGGGCGGCGAGCAGGCGATCGGGCCGATCTCCGCCGCACCATGGGGCAGCCCGTCGATCCTGCCGATCTCCTGGATGTACATCCGCATGATGGGCAGTGAGGGGCTGACCGACGCGACGCGCTTCGCGATCCTGAACGCCAACTACGTCGCCTACCGGCTGCGCGAGAGCTACCCGGTGCTGTACGCCGGGCGGAACGGCCTGGTCGCGCACGAATGCATCATCGACCCGCGGCCGCTCCGGCAGAGCGCCGGCGTCGAGGCGACCGACATCGCCAAGCGCCTCATGGACTACGGCTTCCACGCGCCGACCGTCAGCTTCCCCGTCGCGGGCACGCTGATGATCGAGCCGACCGAGTCGGAGTCGAAGGCGGAGCTGGACCGCTTCTGCGACGCACTGATCGGCATCCGCGAGGAGATCCGCGAGATCGAGATCGGCGTCGCCGATCGCAGCGACAACCTGCTCAAGAACGCGCCGCACACCGCGGAGGTCGTGATCAGCGACGAGTGGCCGCACCCCTACGGCCGCGAGCGCGCCGCGTACCCGGCGCCGTGGACGCGCATCCACAAGTTCTGGCCCGCAGTCGGGCTGGTGGACGCGGCAGCCGGCGACCGGAACCTGATCTGCGCGTGTCCGCCGGTGGAGGAGTACGCGAGCATCGGATGATCTTAGAGGCGGGCCCGGGGCCCGGGGCCCGGGGCCGGGGCCGGGGACTGCAAATGGATTTTGGGGCTGAGTGAAAAGGGCGGCCGTCGGAGGATCACTCCGGCGGCCGCTCTTCGTTGTGCGCACCCAACTGGAAACGCAATTCAAAACGCGATCGGATTCACCTCGCGGCCCAACCGCGCCGCGAAGCTGCGGGGCGACGCCGCAACAAAACGAATGCGTTCTTCCGTAACCAACTCAGCGCCTTCCGCGCCTCCGCGGTGAATATAAACCTCTGTGTCCTCTGTGCTCTCCGTGGTAGAAACACTAACCTGAGCGCGCAAAAGCAGCATCGAACGCCTGCGCACCAGGCGTGAAATCCATGCGCCGCACGAATGCGCACGCCTCGCGCGCCCCGTGCTCGCGGTCCATGCCCGCATCCTCCCATTCCACCGACAGCGGCCCCGTGTAGCCGATGCGATGGAGCGCGCGCATGACCTGCTCGAAGTCCACCCGACCCCGGCCCGGTGAGCGGAAGTCCCAGCCTCGGCGGGCGTCGCCGAACTCGAGGTGACCGCCGAACACGCCGCTGTCGCGCGGCGCGTCCGACCACCACGCATCCTTCATGTGCACGTGGCGGATGCGCGCGCCGAACCGCTCGATGAGTGCCACGTAATCGACGCCCTGGTAGCCGAAATGGCTCGGGTCGAAGTTGAAGCCGAACGCCGGATGCCCGTTCACCGCGTCGAGCGCGCGCTGCGCCGTTACGAGATCGAACGCGATCTCGCTCGGATGGACTTCCAGTGCGAATGCGACGCCCGCCTCCTGGAACGCGTCGAGGATCGGCGTCCAGCG
>DASTYK010000101.1 GCA_035764935.1 Longimicrobiales bacterium
GGAGGCCGAGGAGCCGGGCAGCGTCGACTACCCCTTCTCGGGACCCATGTTCGTTCTCACCCACAGGCCGCTGGAGCGGCCGGAACCGGAGGTCCAGATCCTCTCCGGCGACATCGGGGAAGCGGTCGCCACGGCACTGGATGCTGCGGGCGGCAAGAACCTCGAAGTCCTCGGCGCCGACGTGGCCGGCCAGTGCCTGCAGCGGGGGCTCGTCGACGAGATCCTGGTGTACATACTGCCGGTGCTGCTCGGCGACGGCATCCGCTTCTCGTCCCCGGGGCTCGCGAGGACACAACTGGAACCGATCAGCAGCACGCGGTCGCGCGACGCCACCATCCTCCGCTTCCGCGTCCGCAAGCAGTCCGACCTGACTGTCGAATAGTTCCGGTTGCGTCGTCGACGCGCCCGGGCAGAGGTCGTCAGCCGGTGCCATGCCGGCGAGGTAGGCCGCCACGGCGTGAGCGGCATGGCGGTCGAGTGGCTCTAGCCATGTCGTCGCGCATGGTGCGCGGGTCGGCGTGGCGCATGACGTACGGCATGTCGCGGAGTCTGACGCCCGCGACAAGCCCAGTGGTGCAGAGGCTGCGCTTCGGCCCCCTCCCCCGCCACCTCAGGGCCCATCGGAGAGGTCACGGATGTGCTGTCGACGCGATCGGTGAAGGCCGGTCGGCGCGCCCTCACCGCGCTCCCGACGCGGCAGGAGCCAAGCGCGGGAGCGTTTCGATGACGGCGGCGACATGCTCAGGTGTCGGCATCGCCGCGATCGACCGGCCAAGGATCGCCGCTGAGTCGCGGTACGACGCGCAATCGAGGAGGCGGGCGACAGCATCGCGGATCGCCGACGCAGTTGCCTCGTTCGGCGCCAGGGAGATGCCTACGCCCGCTGACGCGACCGCCGTGGCGTTGAGGAACTGGTCCGCACCCTGCGGGAGGCAGAGCTGCGGAAGGCCATGCCTGATGCTGGCCAGCATCGTGCCGGAGCCGGCGTGTGACACGACGACGTCGCAGTGCGGCAGCAGTGCGGCCTGCGGCACATACTGCTCGACGCGCACGTGCGTCGGCTGCGGTCCGAGATCTGCAGGGTCGACACGCGGGCCGACCGTAACGAGAACGCGTGCGTCGAGATCGCTCAGCGCGGCGAGGATCGCCAGCAGCAGCGCCACGTCGCTGAAGACGGTGCCCAGCGTCACGTACACGAGCGGCGCGTCGTGCCGGCTCTCCGGCAACGGAAGCGGCGACGACATATCGGTGTGGCCGTCGTCGCTGAGCGGGCACATCAGCTGGCGACGCGGGATGTGCCGGGCGTCCTCGGAGGTCAGCTGCGGCGGATAGATGTCGAGATACACGTGGTCGTAGGCACCGCCGAAGGGACGTGGCTCAAGCCCGCGCGAGCGCCAAAGCGGTGCCACCTCCGTGCCCGCCGCCGCGACCCGACGCTTGGGGAGCAGCGGCCCGAATCCCTTCGTGATGCTCGGCACGCCTAGCTCGGCGGCCATGATGTGTCCGGCGAACTCCGCCGCGTCGGCAACCACCAGGTCGGGTCGCCATTCCAGCGCGACCGGTGCGAGATCGGCGAGGATTGCCGGCGCGGCGATCGCGCCGAACAGCTTCCCAAAACCCACGTCCGGGACGTCCTCCGTCGCGAGCGCATTGACCTCGGGGAACCGCGCGCGCAACTGGGCTGGACCCGCGAGCGCGGCTGGGCCCGTCGCCACCGGCGTGATACCTGCACGCTGAACATGGGCGACGCCGTCGGCCGGCGTGGCCCACAACACGTCGTGGCCGCGCGCCGCGAACGCGCGGGCCAACGGCACCATCGGATGGATGTGCCCGAGCCCAGCCGTCGACGTAACCAACACCCGCACGACCCGCCACCCCCGCCCGTGATATTCATCCGAGCTATACTAGATTGACCCGAGTGACAGTAGGACCAAATGCCAAAGCCCGTCAAGCCCCGCAGCTACAACTCCCCCGTCCGCCGCGAACAAGCCACGCGGACCCGGCATCGAATCCTCGAAGCCGCCGCGGGGCTGTTCATTGGTCAGGGGTACGGCGCCACGTCGATCCGCGCCATCGCCGAGGCAGCGGGCGTGGCGCCCGACACGGTCTACGCGACCTTCGGCAGCAAGGCGGGGTTGCTTTCCGCGTTGATCGACTTCCGGCTCGCGCCGGGCGGCGAGTCCAGCGTCCTCGACCGACCCGAGAGCCAGGCGATGCGCGACGAACGCGATCCGCGCCGGCTCCTCCGTCTGTTCGCCCGTGACTACGCGACCATGGCGGAGCGGGTCCGCCCGGTCTCCGAGGTGCTCCGCACGGCCAAAGCCGTGGAGCCGGAGATGGCCGCCTTCCGCGACGAGATCGAGGGCTACCGCTTCCAGTACATGCAGACCGTCGTCGGCTGGCTCGCCAAGTGCGCCAAGCTGCGGATGCCGCAGCATCGCGCGGCACAAGTCGTCTGGACTCTCGCCAGTCCCGACGTCGGCCGGATGCTCTGCGACGTCCAAGGATGGACGACGGACGAGTACGCCGAATGGCTCGAGGACACCTTGACCGCAACGTTGCTCTCACCCTGACGCCTGGGCACGGGAGCGAAGCTAGGCCGGCCCGGATGGCACCTAGGGGTTCGCGCCGTACCCTGCCCTCGACCTTCGCGTGGCCGCCACGCTGCCGAACCAGCACGCCCCACCCCAACCTGCGCGCAGGAGGCCAGGCGATGAGGACAAGTCCCTTCAAGGCCCCCGCAATCAGGGCACCTCTATGGTGGATCAATGGCGTCGGTCAAGCAGTTCCAAGTCACCTTCGACTGCGCAGAACCTGAGCGCGTCGCTCGCTTCTGGTGCGAGGTGTTGGGGTACGTCGTACCGCCACCGCCGGAGGGCTTTGCTAGTTGGGACGATTTTGATCGCGCGCTGCCGCCTGAGCGTCAGGGTTCGGCGTTCGCGTGCGTTGATCCCTCCGGTGTGGGCCCGCGACTGTTCTTCCAGCGCGTTCCCGAAGGCAAGGCCGTCAAGAATCGGCTGCATCTTGACGTGCGGGTCGGCAGCGGGCTCGTGGGGGAAGAGCGCCTGGCCGCACTTGAGGCCGAATGCGCACGACTGGTCGCGCTCGGCGCGGTACGCGTACGACTACTGCGTGCCGATGGCGTCAACGAGTCATGCCTCGTGATGCAGGACATCGAGGGCAACGAGTTCTGTCTCGACTGAGTGGCCGCCAACCTGACGTCAGTCGGGTTCCGTGATCGATTCGGACCCTGTCGTGATGATCAAGGGCCGAGCTACGGCGGACTTCCGTGTCCTGTCGCCGTTGATCTACGAGGTGCCGAGCGATCTCTGCCGCGCAGCGCTCCGCCCGTGCCGCTCGGCACCCTCAAGGGTGCCTGACTTGCCGAACGATGTGGATGGCAACGTCAGCCAGCGCGACTGCCGTTGCGGCTTGGGCGCCGGTCGCACGCGATGCGCTGCCAACGACCGCAACTCAGCGCCTCGACTACTGGATCGGCGGCCTGCTTGGCCGTGTCCGACTCGGGCAACGCTTCCTTACGGTCGGCTCGGCCTCGAGGGATGCAACTGTAGAACCGGGTCCGCGCTGGCGGCAGCCGCTAGCACCTCCGAGCTCGCACGATCGAGCGGGCACCCACGTGCGTTCAGTTGTCTGCCTGCATGAACATCCAGCGGTGCCCCTCCAGGTCTTCGACCCGATAGAGGCGACTGCCGTCCGGGCCGGTCTCAATGCCGGACAGCAGCGACGCTCCGGCCGCCTTCGCGTGCTCGAAGTGGGCAGCCAGGTCGTCGACGTAGACGAGGACCCCATCAATCACCCACGGTGCGGCACTCCACGCCGCAGCCGCGGCGCAGTGGGATCGATGAAGCCGGGGGCCCTCGTAGTCGGGTGTGGGTGTCGCCAGCATGATCAGTCCATGACCGGTGGACATCTCTCCATGGGAGAGAACCCCGTTCGCGTCGAGCCATCGCTCCCGCTCCTCGAAGCCGAACGTGCTGGACAGCCACGACATCGCCTCAGCACCGTCCGCGTAGGCCAGCATGGGCACGACACCTTGCGGATGAGCGGCCATCCCCACTCCTTTGCTCCGGTTGACCCGTGGTTCGGCCGGGGCCACCGCGAACGATACTGACGGTCGACTCCGGGGCGAGGAGGACTCAGCGGGCGGGAACCGGCTCGGACGGCCGCCACTCCCGCCTGATCAGCCCGTACACCCAC
>DASTYK010000102.1 GCA_035764935.1 Longimicrobiales bacterium
TCTGCCCCGTTGGGGAAGTACACATAGAACTCGGTCCAGAGCTCTTTGTAATTCGCGTCGAAGTCAAAGCGCATTTCCGCGAATCCGTCCCCGCCAGAACCAGTTCCGCTAAAGTGGAACTTCAGCGATCGAGACCCATCAAAACTAATGTCATCACTGACCGCGACATACTCGCCGTTTCCGTGGTTTGGCGTCGTCCAAATGCCTCCGATTGGAACGGATCCTAGCGTTTGAGACTCGAAGTCATCAGCGAATAGCACATCTCCGGTGCTCGGTGCGATGTCTACATTTACTTCCACCGAGTCTGCGGCGTTACAGCATACGGCCGACACAATAACAAGAGCACTTCCCGCACCACGCGCCGTCACCAGACCCATGCTGTTCACGCTCACGACTGAGGAGTTCGTGCTTGCCCAGGTGAAGCCGGCACCGCTGACCACCGTACCACCTGCGTCCCGAGCGGTCGCCTCAATCTGCAGGCTCTGACCCACGGCTGTAAACGTATGGCTCCCTGGTGTCGCAGTCACGCTCGCGACATCCGGCTCGCCACCCTGCTCTATTTCGGTCGCCGCTGAAACGCTGTTCGAATAATCCCCGAAGACTGCACCCTGGTTCAGCGTGCCCCGGTAGCTGACGAGACGGAACTGGTAATCCGTTCCATCCGCGAGCCCGCTGTAGGTATAGGAGACTGCTTGACCGGCCGAATCCGCATCAACGGAGACCTCCGTTTCATACGCGGAGCCCCAGCTCAGTGTCGGGCTGCCGTAACGGATCGCGTACCTCGCAACGTCGCCCGCGCCATCGGACACCGCCGTCCACCGCAGCGTGACGGAGCTCGTGCTCACGTCGCCGACCGTGAGATCGGTGACGGCTGCCGGGTTCTCGGCTTCCACCGGAGGCGGCTCGACCACCATGCGCTGCGTATCGGACGCACACCCCGCGGCTGCGGCTGTAATCAGCACCGCTCCAGCCGCCTTCGCCACCAGTCTTCCCATATCGTCCACCGTCAGTATGTCAGGGTTCGAGGAGGACCATTGTATGTCCGCGTCCTCGATCAGGCTTCCAACTGCATCGCGCGCAGTCGCCTGAAGCGTGGCGGAAGCGCCGATTTCCAGCACCGTATCTGCCGGGACGTCGATCGTCACCTGACCGAGCGAGACCGGCGGGTCCTCCGTCTGCTGCTCCTGCGCGATCGCGGTGAATGCTACCGACGATCGCTTCATCACCCTCGCGTGGTCCTGGCGCACACGCGCCTCGAGGCGCTGCTCACCGGATTCGCCCAGCGTCCACATGGCGCTGATGCGTCCCTCGACGTCGGTCACGGTACTCATCGGACCCGCCGTGCCGCCGCCGGCCGTGACGCTGAACGTCACCGGAACGCCACCAGTCGGCCTGCCCTTGCGGTCCAGGAGGCGCACCGTGAGCAGTTCCGGCAGCGTTTCGCCGGGTGCCCCTTCCTGCTCGTTGCCGGCCACGATCGCAATCGATCTGGGCAGGCTGCGGATCCAGGCCCGGAAATCCCAGGAGCTGCCATACGTGGACGCAGTCAGCTCGACTGTGCCGGGCTGCCTCGCAGTCAGCGTTCCGTCGGCTGTCACCTCCGCGATCTCGGAGTTCTCGCTGGCCCACTCGATCCGCGCGCCTTCGACCGGGTTGCCGTCGGAATCGAGGACGGTAGCCTTCAGGTTGACGGTCTCTCCCTCGCGCACATCCAGCGATGCTGAATCGACAACGATCGCGACGTCCACCATCGCTGACGGACTCGAGGGGTCACTACTGTCACAGCTCACTGCTGCGCCAACGGTCAGACAGACTGCGACTGCTGCTGCTGTGCTTCTGATGCGGTGATACGAGCTGCGGTCATGCATGGGGCACCGATCCTTCCTATGCCTCGTGTCGACCGGCATAGAAATGCCGCCAGGTCGACGAAGTCGACGCTGGCGGCTCGGCTGGCGTGGCAGGTTATCCTGCTGTAGCCCCGTGGCTCTGCGTCACCGCCTTTCGGCGGTTTTGCTCTGAGCAGCGTTCCTTCATTTCAGAGCGTCCCGTCACCCGATCGGGGACGCGGCTGCTCTCACTACTTCATGAGGCACGGCATTCGAGCCGGACCGCAGCTCTACGGTCGGCGGGTGGTGCGGCAAAGCGCGTTCCCGCTGAATACTCGACGCCGTAAAAGGTTACAGTAGAAGTGCTTTCGAGGTTCCAGGCACGTGGTGACGAGGCACTGAGGGAGAAAGATTCTGCTGGGTTCGGCTACTTCCTGACGCTATAAGCCGCTAATTTTTGGCGACAAAATGCCCCTCTAGCAGCGATCCGATATCGGTAGGCGCATGAGCGTGCGTCGGCAGTGTGAGCAATCCATCAGCCAGCATATCTGAGCCGGGTGTTTCTACCGAGGTCCACGCGAGATGTGGTTGCATCTCCGGAAGGGAGCGCAGCGGGATCGGGTAGGACGCGGCCAGACCGTCACGACCGAGCTCGGTCAGGAGATGCGTCCGTATGGCGCGGGTCGTGAGCAGCGGGTAACGCACCCAGCCGCCCGTGGAGCTGGCATCAAGGGCGGCATCGAAAGTCTGAATACTCGCCACATCCGCCAACTGAGCCGCGTACTTCGCTGCCCACTGTGCGCGACGACCGCGCTCGACTCGCGAGCACTCAGCGGTCTCGAGAGCGAGGGCTGCCGAGAAGCGACTCATCCCGCGCACCGAAGCCGGTTCCTTGTAGCGCGTCTCGCCCAAGTGCAGGAACGGCATCGATGCGGGCACCCCGTAGACCAGCGGATGCGACAACAGCATCTGCGCGCATGCCTTCACGAAGGCGCGGAGGCTGTCGCGCGCCGAAGCATCCATCATCTGCTGCTTCATTCCAGCTCGCGCACCTCTGGACCCTCGCAGCAGCAAGGCCCCGCCACCCGATCCGGTCCATCCCTTTCCACGCCCGAAGCTCAACACGCTCATCTCGCCCAGGCTGCCGATCGGCCGGCCTTTCCACGCACCACCCGCTGCCTGAGCGGCATCCTCGATCAATGCGACGCCGTGGCGCTGCGCAATCGCCTCGGCGCGTTCCCAGTCGATCGGCAGGCCGAAGAGCGGTGCAACGACCGCAGCGGACGCTCCCGCCGCGAGTGCTGAGTCGAACGAGTCCCAGTCAGGGCCGAGCGTCGCCGGATCGACATCGTACAGGAGTACCGTTGCACCCGCACCGATCGCTGCAGTCGCCAGGTCGAAGCACGCGAAACCCGGCAGCGCGACGATGCGTGGTGAGCCCACGGGAAGCGTCGCATCGATCGCTACGGTCAGAGCATGTGTTCCGCTGCTGTAGAGCAGCACGTCGTCCGCGGCGAATCGCTGCTTCAGATATGAACGCAGCTCCTCGTGCACGTCGCTTCCGCGAAGCGTGCGCAACACGGCATCGAGCAACGCGCGCAGAGGCAGCGGCGACGCGACCGGAGGCGTGTGTCGGAGCGTGCGCCGTCGCTTCACAGCCATCGGCGGCGCGGCCTGCTTGCGCTGTACTGTCGTCACCACCATGGAAGCTGTCTCGCGACGATCGGTCCGATCGCATTGGCGACCCGCACCGGCAGGCGCTGCCATGCTGAAGACCCGAGTCGCGTGATGCGGCCGGGCCCGGCGTCACTGGATGCTTCCTCCGGCGCGACCACCCAGTGCAGCGGCACGGACTCACCCCCCCACTGCAGCTTGAACCGGTGCGTGCCCTCGCCGGGAGTGCAGCGCCCGAAGTTGAACACCTCCGCACCGCGCTCGATCACGTGCTCCATGAACGACCAGTACAGCAGCATGTTCGGCGCGTCGCGGTTGTGCTCGCGCAGCGATGACGCCCAGGTGATCTCGAACTCGCCGCGGAACAGGAAGCCCGCGCCGGCCGCGACCGGGACGTCGCCCCGGTACACGCATCCGACCAGGAACTCGTCCGGAAACGTCGCGGCTGCAGCCGCGAAGAAGCGCCGCGGCAGCACCGGCGTGCCGAGGTCGCGCATGTTGCGGGACCAGACGTCGTAGAAGGCGGGCAGCTCGGCGGGCCCGAAGCGCGCGGTCATGCCCGCCTTCTGCGGCCGGCGCACCTGGCTGCGCAGCTTCGAGGGCAGGGCATTCCAGAGCGCTTCCGAATCCGTCGGCAGATCCAGCAGCACCGTCACCTTACGAGGTTCGGCGCGGTGCCCGACGGGCGCGTGCCGGCAGCGCAGCTCGAGGGCAGCCGATCGACGGTGAGCGAGGCCTAGTGCGGCGTCGATGAGCAGACGCACGGCGTCCGGCTCGCCGAGCGGGCCACCGTCGTTCAGGTACGGGACCGAGATGATCCGGCTGCCGAACAGCCGGCTCCGAAACTCGACGAGGGGCAGGATGCCGGACAGTGTGCCGTCCGCCGCGCGCGCGGCGAGGTAGGTGGCGGGATGGCGCATGTGGGTCTCGAAGACCGACTGCCAGCCCGAGAGATGGGCGAACGTCCCGCCATCGGCGGTGCGCACGAATGCGTCCCATTCGGCGCCATCGCGCAGCGGCTCCACTGCGTATTCCGCCACGCCCGCGGGCCCGGCGGGTGACATCGTCGTCTGATTCATGCCGGTGGGGAATGCAAGGCGGAAGCCTGCGGCTGGCGTGTGGATGGACGTCGCGAGACGCATCGGAAGTGTTGTGCGACAACGGAATGGACCGGTGGCCGCGCCTGCCGCCGCAGGCCACTGTGGCAACTTCGCAACAGTGACGGCCAGGCGGCGATCCGTTAACCTCCGTGCTCCAACATCTACCAGGCTTCGACGACGATGAGCTCCGGTCTGACATCCCGCCTGCGCGGTGCTGCCCGCGCCGTCCGCCACCTCCCGGACCGGCTGCTGCACGCCCGTCGCCGCACCGCCGCACAAGAGATGCTCGCCGGCGCGGACATCCGCAGCGCGGTCTTCATCTGCCACGGCAACATCAATCGGAGCGCATACGCGGCCGCCGCGTTCGCGCGCGCACTACCCGCGCACGTGCGCGAGCGGGTACGTGTGAGCTCGATGGGCTTCATCGGGCCGGACCGGCCTGCATCCGAACTGGCACAGCGCGTGGGTGGTCGCCGCGGCGTCGACCTGTCGGGACACCGGTCGCGGCTGCTGGATGGACCGGAGCTGGAGCAGACGGACCTGGTCGTCGTCATGAACCGGCGCCAGCACGACGACGTGCTCGCGTTGATCGGACCCGGCCGTAGCCGCGTCCTGATCCTGGGCGACCTCGACCCTGCCCCGCTGGATACGCGCACGATCCAGGATCCGTACGGCCATCCCGAGGACGTCTTCGAGCGGGTTTTCGACCGGATCGATCGGTGCATCGGCGAGCTGGTCACAGCTCTCTGGAGTGATACTAACCGGGGTTAGTCGACCCACGCCGTGGCGCCCCACACGGCACCTGACTTGCCCTTCCTCCCGCCGTCCTGACGCCTGCACTGCAGGCGCTTCACGAGAAAATCCGCACGCCAGCGCGGTGTTGCGCGCGTTCGACGCTCTGGCCGTCGTCCGCGAACCGTTGCGCTGACGCAACGCTCATCCGGTGCAGGGGCCGGCGCCGATACGGAGGTTGGATGCTGTTCGCGTGGGTGTTGATCGGCTTTGCCGTGTTCGTGGTGATGTACGCGTACGCGCTGTATCCGCTCCTGCTCCGGATCGTCCGCTCGGTCCGGGGCGGGCTGCCGGTGGCTGCCGCCCAGGCGGGCGGCTGGCCGAGCATCAGCATCACGATCCCCGTCTACAACGAGGTCGGGCAGATCCGGGACCTGCTCGAGAGCATCCTGCGGCTGGACTATCCGAAGGAGCGGATGCAGGTGCTGGTCGTGTCGGACGCATCCGACGACGGCACGGACGAGATCGTCCGGTCCTACGCATCCAAGGGGATCGAGCTGCTGCGGATGCCGGTGCGGGGGGGTAAGTCGGCGGCGGAGAATGCCGCCCGGTCGCTGCTGCGCGGCGAGATCGTCGTGAACACGGACGCATCGATCCGGCTCGACCGCAACTCGCTCAAGCCGCTGATCGTCCGCTTCGCCGATCCGCAGGTCGGCCTGGCCTCTGGCCGGGACGTCAGCGTGACGAAGGTGGACGGCGAGCTGAACGTGGGTGAGTCGGCGTACGTCGGCTACGAGATGTGGCTGCGCAGTGTCGAGACCGAGCTGTCCGGCATCGTCGGCGCGTCCGGCTGCTTCTACGCGATCCGGCGCGAATTGCACCAGCACGACCTGCCGGCAGGACTGAGCCGCGATTTCGCCGCCGCACTGGTCACGCACGAGCGCGGCT
>DASTYK010000103.1 GCA_035764935.1 Longimicrobiales bacterium
CGTTGCGCTGGGCTCACCGCGTTCGGGACCGTTTCACCGACGGCCAACTTTATGTGAATCTACGGGGCTACGATCCCGGATTTCCCGTTACTGTCGAGTATGCCCTGGATCATTTTTTACGTGCTCTGAATGTGCGGGCTAGCGATATTCCGCCGGATATGGACGCGAAGGCGTCGATGTATCGCTCCCTGGTAGCCGAGAAATCCATACTTATTGTCCTCGACAATGCGGCGACAGTCACACAGGTGCGACCACTGCTTCCGGGCAGCGAGAGGTGTCTGGTCGTGGTGACGAGCCGCAGCAGCCTGCCCGGACTGGCAGTTCGCGACGGCGCACAGCGCATCGCGGTGAAGACTCTGACAGACGACGAGGCTGTCACTCTCCTGCGCGCAGTCACCGTCAGATACCGAACTGAGGATTCCGCAGACGACCTTGCCGAGTTGGCTCGACTGTGCGCTCGGTTGCCACTGGCTCTGCGTATCGCAGCCGAGCGGGCAGCCGGCCGACCCAAAATGCCGCTGAGCGAACTGATTCAAGATCTGCGCGACGAATCCGCATTGTGGGATGCCCTTTCGACGGAGAACGACGAGGAAGCCGACGCGGTGCGTACGGTCTTCGCATGGTCTTATCGGGCGCTCCCGAAGAGTACTGCGCGACTCTTCCGCCTACTCGGACTCCACCCAGGACCGCAATTCACCCTCGCAGCGGCCGCGGCGCTAGCCGGACAGTCTCCCAGTAAAGTGCGGTCGCAGGTGGACGACTTGATCCGAGCAAACCTCCTCGAGCACATCTGTTCTGACTGCTACCAGTTCCATGACCTGCTCCGTGCATACGCCGCGGACCAGGTTCACCATGAGGAATCACAAGAAGAGCAGCATGCAGCATTACATCGCATACTTTCCTGGTACCTGGCCGCCGCACACGCCGCGAAAGCAATGATCGCGCCGGGCGGGAATGACTTCACAATCGAACTCGACCCCCGGCCATCTGACATTGTACCGCCGACCTTCCCGGACTATGCCGCTTCACTTGCCTGGTATGAGGCCAATCGAACCAACCTAATGACCGCCACCAGTACCGCAGCCTCCACTGGATTCGATCGAATCGCCTGGCAAATCACCGCAGTGCTCGCTCGAGTCTTCACAGCGCGCGACTCACGTGATGCCTGGCTCGACATCCAACGGAAAGCCCTCGACGCGGCCGAGCGAACTGGTGACCGATACGGACAGGCGGTGATTCTCGACCGTCTCGGCATCACCGCCCGAGTAACCCGTCGGCTACGTGAGGCAGCTAACCATCATCGCGTTGCCATGGAAATCTTCGAAGAACTCGGTGATCAGTTTGGCCTCGCGAAATCGATAAGCGGTCTAGGTAACGTTTCGCTCTTCGAGCGCGACCTGGAGCAGGCTCGGAACCAGTTCATGCAGGCGTTACTCATCGCGCAGTCGATCGACCATCGAAGTCTCATCGGCGTCGGCATGTTGACCCTCGGCGGCATTAGTTTTGAACTGAACCATCTCACTGACGCCGTCTCTTACCTTGATCAGGCGGTTCAGATTCACCACGAGCTCGACGAGCGACGGGAAGAAGTAGTCGCTCTTCGGTGGCTCGCTGCAGCTCAGCGAGAGTTAGGTGATCACGCCAATTCCCGACGGGTGCTGGCACGCGGCCTCGCCCACGCCCATGATGAGCAGGATGAACGTCTCGAGAGCAATCTTTTGATCGAACTCGGTTTACTCCAGATTGCCGATAGAGAATTTGCGGATGCATTGACATCAAGCCAGCGTGCCGCCACGATCTCACGTCGACTCGGCGACCGTTCCGAAGAAGCACAGGCACTGAACGTGACTGGACGCGCCTATCGACACCTCGGACGACTGGACGACGCTGCGGCCTTTAATCGGCGAGCAGTAATGATCCAGCGTGAACTCGCCGATCGATGGAAACTGGCGACAACATTGGCCGACCTTGCCGACGCTCTGGACGAAGGCAGTAGACCTAACGACGCCTTATCCATCAGACGCGAGGTGGCGGAGTTACTACGTAAACAATCCGGACCAAGAGCCCTCGCGCTGCTCAAACGGATCGAGCAGCAACTAGGAAACGACCGGTGAATGACATGAACAAAGCCATAGATGTGACTGATTGTATCTGGCGTAAATCTACAGCTAGCCAGGTGTATGGGGATTGCGTAGAGATCTACCTGACCATCAACCTAGCGCACGTTCGGGATAGCAAATCCGCGACCGGAGAACAAGTGTGGTTCAGTGCTCGGTCGTGGAGCGCTTTCCTGGCTGCTGTTTCCGCTGGCGGGCTAGCGTAGCGATACGGGCGGACTGATGACGTCGAAGATCGCTCCATCGCTGCGGCGGCCTGCGGTACAACTAAATGGCCGCGTCTGAACCTACTTGCAGTGGTGAGGTTGACAGAGTGCACAGAATGAGGCTCCCCGTGGACTATACATCGTTCGGACGGTGGCGAAAGAGCAGCTACAGCGCTTTAGGTAATGATTGCGTCGAGTTGGCATGGAGAAAGAGCAGCTACAGCGGCTACGAAAGCCAGTGCATCGAGCTAGCCTACGACGGCGTCATCCGAGACAGTAAGAACCCGGAAGGCAAATGCATCGAGGCGCCTCTGGCCGGGCTAATCGCTATGGCGAAGTCTTGGTAGGTCGTGATTGCACTATTGCCCGCCGGCGCCCGACCTTTCGACTCATAACTGAGCAGGTTCCTCGCCGAACAGTGACCCAAGCCAACGAAGCGCTTGGTTGATAGCTCCTCCTGCGCGGTGGCGATATCGCGGGTCCGGCAGCAGGCGCCGTTGTCAGCCACGATCCGATGGATGTGCTGGATGCCGTGGCGGGCGAAGAACGCTCTCGCTCGGTGGGTGAAGGCGATCGCAGTGCGGGCTTGCTCATCCGGGGGGCTTCGGTGTAGACGAGCCGGGAGAACCCATCGATCACGGTGTGCAAATATCGTCGGGGATGACACCCGACTTTCTTGACGTCGAGGTGGACCATCTGGCCCGGCCAGCGGGCATGGATCCGCCGGGGTTGGCGGTTGGTTTCACGGGTGGGGTCGATGAACCGGCGCCGGTTGAGGTCCGAGTGGGTCAGGTGCCGGCTGACGGCGCGGACCGAGACCGTGACGCTCTCGCCGACCAACTCGAGGGCGATCCGTCGCGCGGACCATTTGCGTTGCCGGGCATCGCCTCGATCCACACGACGGCCTGCGCGGACGTCGCCGTGGGCTGGTGGCGCGGGATGCTGGGCCGGTCCAGCAGGCTAGCCTCGCCGCACCTGCGGTGGCGGTTAACCCACTTCGACGCGCACGGCCGCGAGATCCCATCTCGGCAGCGGCGTGGGCGATCGGGCGGGTCTGGCAGCGCTCGATCAGAAGGCGGCGGCCTTCCTCGGACAGCGGGGCATTACGGTGGAGCTCGGACGGGTGTTTCTGCTCGGCGGAAAGTTGGTCGCACTTTCATCATGCCGCCGAAAGACCCGTCTCCTCGCCTCAGCCCCTACCCGCCGTCACTGCTGCCTTGAACTGGAAGCACAAGGCTTCCCGCGCGAGGTGCTTCGGCCGCGAACCCTTGCATCGAGCCAAACGTTTGACAGGTGGGGCAATCTGGCCGTGGTGGCAGCGCGGGGTGCCACTTGACTTGGCCTGCTTGGATAAGGTCGTACGGTGCTGACCATCCTGGTTCCGGCCGGAGTGCTACGACGGCGTGTTCGCCGGCGAACCATTGATCGTGGTGTCCGTTGCGCTGGAGGTAGGTGGCGACGGCCATCTTCGCGGCGAACTGTCCGACGAGGTGCAGATCCGTGCCCACCGCGGTCATGGCGTGGTGCTGGGCAAGGTAGCCGCTGCCTGGTTCGAAGTCCGGTATGAGACCACCGGTTTCGGTGAGCGTATCCAGCCGGCATTGGTAGCAGCCGTGGTCGGGCCGTGGCCACAGCCGCATCAGGTCTCCGTAGGCGCCGTCGCCGAGCACGCATGCGAGGATGGCCGGGATTCCGGCGCGCCGGGCGAGGTGGCTGATGACGCGGCGTGGCAGAACTCCGTCCGCGGCGCACACGATCACGTCGGTCTCGGTGAGCAGATCACGAACGAAGTCGGTGTCGCGGACGACGTTGTACTCGTGCGGGACGACGCGGGTGTCGGGCCGGGCAGCCTCTAGGTCGGCGCGGAGAGCCTTGACCTTGAGCTTGCCGACGTGGCGGGGGCCGCAGACGTGGCGGGGCAGGTTGTGCCAGCGCAATCTCCCCGGGTCCACGAGGTGGAGCAGACCGATGCCGGCTGTCGCCATGCCCAGGGCGGCCGCTCCGCCGATGCTGCCGGCTCCGACCAGGAGGACACGCCCGCGCTGGACGTCTTCGACCGGCCAGTGGGGAGCCAGCAGCGTGACCCCGGCCTGTTCTGTCTGGACGTCGAGGTCGAGCGGCACTGCTCCGTCGAGGCTTACGTGCCACATCGCGAACTCG
>DASTYK010000104.1 GCA_035764935.1 Longimicrobiales bacterium
GCGGGGATCCCGCACGTGCTGGAGCCGGGCTGGCTGCCAGACGATGGCGTGGTCGTGGACGGCGGCTATTTCGGCCGGCGCCGCTCTGACGACGTCCTGCGCGCAGCGCTCCCCAGGCTCGCCGCATATGTGCCGGCGCGCGGTGGGGTCGGCCCCGTCACCGTGGATGTCCTGCTGCGCCACACGCTCGTTGCCGCCCGCGCAAATCGTTGAGCCCCAACGATTCAGAGCAAGCGCCGTCCCGGGGGCGAAGCACGTGCGCCCCGCGATGCACGCGGCTCGCCATTCGGCGCGTGCAGCGCCTCCCGGAGCCGTGTTATCTTCGGACCGCCGCGCACAGGGCGCGGTTCAGAGCGTTACCCGAACGCAGGATTACCGATATGAACCGCGTGATTCGTCGCGCACTCGTCGCACTGCTGTTGCTGGGTGTCGTGGCGCCTGCCAGCGCCCAGATGCCCGAGGCGGATGCGATCATCAAGCGTTTCGAGCAGGAGATCGGCGTCGCAGGCCGCAACCCGTACGAAGGTGTGAGCTCGATTCGCACGGTGATGAACCTGAGCAATCCCGCGATGGGCGTCGCCTTCGACATGCAGATGGATGCCGTGCTGCCGGACAGGTTCGTCACGCGGATGACCATTCCGGGGATGGGCGAGGTGCGCACCGGCTTTGACGGGAAGGTCGCGTGGTCGATCGATCCGATGCAGGGCGCGCGGCTGCTGCAGGGAGCCGAGCTGGAGCAGGCGCGTGCACAGGCGGCGGAGATCACGGCGCCGGGAATCAGCAGCAAGCTCACGTCGGCGGAGACGATCGGTGAGGACTCGGTCGATGGTCGCAAGTGCTGGCTGGTCAAGATCACGCTGGACCCCGGCATGACGGCGGACTCCTGCTTCGATGCCGAGACCGGGCTGCTCGTGAAACAGACCGCTTCGCAGGGTGGCATGGAGGTCGAGTCGCTCTTCCAGGAGTACCGCTCGTTCGGCCCCGTGAAGATGGCATCGCGCATCATCGCGCGGGCGGCGGGCCAGGAGCAGATCATCACGATCGAGAGCGTCGAATACGACGCCGTCGACCCGGCAGCGATCGCGCTGCCGCCGGAGGTCCAGAAGCTCATCAAGGGTTGAGTCCGACGCGGGCGCGTCTGGAGCGCGCCCGCATCCCGGTCAACGTGGGAGGGGATGAATGCAGACGTGGGGACAACGCGTCATCGGCGCGGCGAAGCTGGACATCAACACGTACGAAGAAGTCGAGGCGGATGAAGGTGCGACACTGCAGGCGGCGGCGGTGGTCGTGCTGGCTGCGCTGGCTCAGGCAGTTGGCGCTGCCGGTGCGGGGAGTGCCATCGGTGCAGCGATCGGCGGCCTGGTAGGCTGGGCGTTCTGGGCCGGCCTCACCTACCTGATCGGCGCGTACGTCTTCAAGGGCACCGCGACGTGGGGTGAGCTGCTGCGCACGCTCGGCTTCGCACAGTCGCCGCGCTTCCTGCTCGTCCTGGGCTTCATCCCGCTGATCGGCTGGGTCATCGGCGTCGTGGTCTTCATCTGGGTACTGATCACCGGCATCGTCGCGATCCGGCAGGCTCTCGACATCAGCACGGGCAAGGCAATCGCGGTCGCGCTGATCGGCTGGATCATCATGGCCGTGATCAGCGTCTTCACGGGGCTCCTGTCCGTTGCCGCCTGACCGGGCCGTGTTGAGCTACACGGCCGCCGACCTGATCGGCCTGTTCGACGTGGAGCCGATCGAGCGCAACATCTACCGCGGGCAGAACCGCGACATCGGCACCGGCCGCGTGTTCGGGGGGCAGGTGCTCGCGCAGGGCCTGGTCGCCGCCCGGCGCACCATCGACGACGCGCGCGACTGCCATTCGCTCCACGGCTACTTCATCCTCCCCGGCGACCTGGCCGTGCCGATCGTCTACTTCGTCGACCGGCTGCGCGACGGCAGGAGCTTCACGACACGACGCGTCACCGCGATCCAGCACGGCAACGCGATCTTCAACATGTCCGCGTCCTTCCACAAGCAGGAGAGCGGGCCCGAGCACCAGGCCGCCATGCCGGACGTGCCGCCGCCCGAGCGGCTGGAGTCGGAGCTGGACGTGCTGCGCGAAATGGCGGAGCGCATCCCGGAACCGCTGCGCGAGGTGCTGACACAGGACCGGCCGATCGACTTCCGCCCCGTCGAGGTGGTCGACCCGTTCACCCCCACTGCGCGTGCCGCACGCCGGCATTTCTGGCTGCGCGCCAACGGCCGGCTCTCTGACGACCAGCTCGACCATCAGGCCGTCACGGCCTACGCCTCCGATTACGGCCTGCTCGGCACTGCACTCATGCCGCATGCACTGACCATCCGCCAGCCGGACCTGCAGGTCGCGACGCTCGACCACGCCATCTGGTTCCACCGCGCCTTCCGCGCCGACGAGTGGCTCCTCTATGCGATGGAGGCACCCGTCGCCGCCGGCTCACGCGGCTTCACGCGCGGGCACATCTTCACGCGTGAAGGACGGCTGGTGGCTTCGGTGGCACAGGAGGGGCTGATGCGGAAGATCGAGCGGCGCGGCTGAGCACGGACTTTTTTCACCGCTGAGGGCGCGGCGCTCGTTTTTCACACAGAGGTCACAGCGGACACGGAGGACACCGTGTCTGAATCGCTGCCGAGCCGCACGCTCCTCGCCTCGATAATTTGGCGTCGATTTTTTTGTAGTCTGGTTCGCGGCGCATATCGCGAATCGCGGTCGTCACCTGCGCGGAACCACGAACCAACTACAAGAAAACGGGTCTGTCGTGTTGCAGGAATGTGACGCCGCACGGTGACCCTGTGTCCTCCGTGTCCGCTGTGACCTCTGTGTGAAAACGACTCCGCGCCTCAGCGGTGAAAAATCCGTTCTCGAGGTAAACGCCGAACGATCAAGGCATAGCCCCCGCGTCGATCTCCGCCACGATCCGGTCCATCTCGTACACATGCTCCAGTGCAGCGCGTACTGCGCGCAGGTCGACCATGACGTTGCGCCCGCGCTCCGGCAGGAAGATGTAGTCGCGGACCAGCCCTTCGATGTTGCGATCGAAGTTGAGGCCGACGATCTTGAGGTCGGGCGTGACGGCGGGGCTGCCGCTGTTGCCTCCGTACGTATCCGCGGTCGAGATGAAGTTGAGCGGTGTTGCCAGGTCGAGGCCGGCGGGAGCGGGCACCCACCGGTCGGGCAGCGCCCAGTCGCCGTCGGGACCGTGCGCATGGTAGCGGTCGTACATGCCGTGGAACGTCGTGAACGGCGGGGCAAAGGTCCCGTTGTACTCGTAGCGCAGCACGAGGCCGTCGGTGATGCGCGGCGACGAGGAAGCGTCGGGCGGGACGGAAGTGCCGTACACGGCCAGGCGGGCGTTGCCGAACTGCGCCGCGAGCTGTGCCTCCTGGCGACCGAGCTGTGACCACTCCTGCTGGTACGCCACGACGGCAGGAAGCAGTGCCGCCCCGAGCGTGACTGCCGGGTCGCTGGCCGGGAGCGCACCGGCATCGAGTGCTGCGGCTGCGCGTGCAGAGTCGCCGAGCACGGACCGCATGAGTGCGTCGGCGGCCTGCTCCGGGTTCAGGCCGGCGAGTGCGGCGCGTGTCACCGGGTGATCGGGACCGAGGAACCGGCGGAAGTCCTCCAGCCGGAGTTCGAGGAACCGGCGTTCGATGCCCGCCGGATGATCCCCGATGCGGCGGAGCTGCGCCGACATGGCCGCGATCGTGTCTGCCGGGGCGTTGCGTGCCTGCGCATCCGACAGCATCTGCGCGAAGAGCGCGCGTCGGATCGTCGCGGACGCGAACGACGGGTTGGTGATGAGCACGAACGCCTGGTGCGGCCCGCCGAGTCCACGCTTCTGCTGCTGCAGCGATTCAATGCTCGAGAACAGCGGCTCGTACTGCGTGGCGAGCTCCGGATGGGCGCGCAGCGAGTCGCGCAGGATGCGCTCGTTCTCTGCGCGCTTGCGCATCACGTACGGATCGTGCAGCGCCTGCAGTCGCCCCGTCGACGCCTTGAGCGTGTTGGACAGCGAGAACATGCGGTTGCGCAGGTCGAGCGCCTCGCCCGTGGCGGGATCTTCCCGGTAGAACGCCTGCAGGGCGGCGAGACGCGTTTCGAAGAAGTGCAGCGTTGCGGGCACTCCGACATCACGCAGGAACTCGAGCTGGGACATCGTCGTCAGGCGAGTGGTCGGGCCGGGGTTGCCGATCACGAACACGACGTCGCCCTCCTCGATCCCGTCCTGGCTCCATTCGAAGAAGTGCGGCGTCGAGAGCGGCCGGCCGTCGGCACCGTACACGCGCATCAGCCCGAAATCGAGCGCGTGGCGCGGATAGGTGAAGTTGTCGGGATCACCGCCGAAGAATCCGACCTGCAGCTCTGCCGCGGCGACGAGCCGAAGGTCGGTGTAGCGGCGGAAGACATAGGCCGAATGCAGCCCGCCATTGTACAGCGGAATGATCTCGACGCGCAGCGTCGAATCGCCATGCTGAGCCTGGAGCCGCGATACGATTGCCTCCATCGCGGCATTCTGCTGTGCAACAGGAGCGTCCGCGACCGCATTGACTTCATCACTGACGTCGTGCACGGCGATCAACTGGTCGGCCCACATCCCCTCGATCGGCCGTTCCTCCCCGGGCGTGTGCGCGAAGAAACCGTTGTCGAGCAGCTGCTCGCCCTCACGCTGCACCTGCACGACGCGCCCGCGGATGCAGTGGTGGTTCGTGACTACCAGGCCACTGGCGGAAACGAAGGATGCCGAGCAGCCGGGGATGCGCAGTGCGGCGAGTCGCGCAGTCGCGAACCAGGCGCTGTCCGCGTCGAAGCCGTACGTCCGCCTGAAGTACTCGGTCGGCGGATACTCGAACGTCCACATCCGACCCATGTCGAAGCGGCCGGCCGTGACGGTGTCCAGGCCCGCGACGTCCTGCGCCGCTGCGTGCTGCATCCCGGCGAGTGTCAGCGCGGTGCAAAGGATCGCCGCGAGCGGGACGAGGCGGCGTGGTGTGTTGCGCATCACGGGTATGCTCCGGTGTGATTGTATTGCTGCGGACATCCGGTTGTGCGGCGCGGATCAGCGCTGACGGTGGTACGTCAGCCCGCCGGACAGGCTGCCTGCGATGACGTCCAGGCGGCCGTCGCCATCCAGGTCGGCGAATACCGGCGCACTCGTCGGGTGCAGTGGCAGCACGTAGTCGGCATCCAGGACGAAGCGCGGCTGGGTGGCGCTGCCGTCGTTCCTGTACAGCAGCGCGCCCGGCTCCTCGCGTCCGAAGACGAGGTCGAGGTCGCCGTCGCCGTCGATGTCGACCAGCGCCGGGTGACTGCGTCGCCCCACGTCGATCCCGTCGAACGCATCGCTCACGAGCGTGAACCTCGGATCGGCGGCACTGCCGTCGTTCCGGTAGTAGTTCACCTCTCCCGACGCCTCGCCCACGAACAGGTCCAGGTCGCCATCACCGTCGATGTCGCCGAGCGCCGGTGTCGCGTTGCTGCCGCGCGTCAGCCGCACCGTCCGTGCCGTGTCCTGCTCGAATCGTGGCGCCTCACGCGTCCCCGCGTTCCGGAAGTAGAGCACTCCCTCGTTCCACGTGCCGAGCAGCATGTCGACCAGGCCGTCGCCGTCGAGGTCGGCCAGCGCGGGGGCGAAATGGTACTCGGCCGGCAGGTCCAGCGTATCGGCCAGCACGAACGACGGCATGGTCGTGGTTCCGTCGTTGCGGAACAGGTACAGGCGCGCGGACTGCAGGGTGGCAGGGTCCAGCTTGTTGCCGACGAGCAGGTCCAGGTCGCCGTCGCCGTCGAGATCGGCGAGAGCGGGAACGCTCTCGCTGCCGACATCGATGCCGTCCAGGAAGCGGCGCGTGCGGAGTGTCAGCGAGCCGTCCGGCTGCTGCGCGTAGTAGTGGAAGTTCTCGGCCGACGTGCGGTTCGGGTTGAACGCGCCGCCAAGCACACCCAGGAACAGGTCGAGCCGCCCGTCCGCATCGATGTCGGCGAGGTACGGCGCATTGTAGCCGCTGGTCGCAATCGTGTCGCCATCGGCGAGCAGCGGGGTGGGCACGCTGCGCAACCCGGGGTTCTGACAGGTGCCGGTGTTCTCGATGAACAGCACACCCGGCTCGAAGAAGTCGCCCCAGTAGAGATCCAGGTCACCGTCGCCGTCGTGATCGGCGAAGAACATGCTGTTCGCGCCGTGTCGGGCAGAGCCAACGAGCTGCCCGATGATCTCGATCCCCTCGAAGCGGTCGGTCACGAGCTGGAAGCGCGGCGCGCCACGCTCCACACCCGCCTGCTCGTAGCGCGTGATCGTGCCATCGACGCGGCCGAGGAAGAGGTCGAGCCGGTCGTCGCAGTCGAGCTCGACGGCCTGCGGGATGTTCTGCCGGTCGGAGAAGACCGGCTCGCCGGCGATGCTGTAGATGGTGTCCGCGGCACTGGTGAAGGCGGGCCGCTCGGCGGTGCCGGTGTTGCGCCAGTACCGGATGTAACTGTAGCGGCGCTCGCCGAGGATGTCGAAGAGGCCATCGCCGTCCACGTCGACGATGCGGCTCCATTCACCCACGTCCAGGTCGTGAAAGCGATCCGTGCGCCACGTGAAGCGCGGCTGCGTCGGTGTGCCCGTATTCTCCAGGAACATCAGCTCGCCCGACCGCTCCTGGACGAACAGGTCGTGATCGCCGTCGGCGTCGATGTCGATGAACTGCGGGCGCGGCACGTCGAGCCCACCCAGAAAGGGGTGCGCGTATGCAGCCCCGTGCTCGTCGCGCACTGTGAAGGGAGCGATCTCGCGGATCCAGTCGCCGGATGCGACGCCCGCGCCGCCGGTGCCCGGCGATCCGACCGGCGTCTGCGGCGCCGCGTTCGGTGCGGCCGTGCACGACGCCAGCAGGAGGACTGCTGCGCAGGCGACGCGGGCGCTGCGCAGTGCGGACGCGGCCGCGATCAACGGCTCTGACCCTGCGCGATCGCGATTCCGCTGGCGTTGCGCCCGACCGTAATCACGTCCACCACCTGCTGCGTCGCCGTGTCGATCACGACGACCGTGCCCAGGCCCGGTTCGCCCTGCGCCCGCGCGCCGGCATGCGCCGCATGGTCCGCCGACATCATGCGGTGCGCTTCCGCGCCCAGGTTGTTGTTGGAGACGTACACGTACCTGCCATCGGGCGAGATGGCGACACCGTGCGGCTGCCGGATCCCCTCGTGCTCGATGGTCTTCGCGACGCTGCGCCGGTTCATGTCGACGACCGACACACGATCCGCGAGCTTGTTGCCGAAGTAGACCCAGCGGCCGTCCTTCGTGAAGATCGGGTCGAACGGCTGGACGCCCGCGTCGATGCGATCGACGAGCTGCGGCCGCATCGGGTCGCTCACGTCGAACACGAACAGCTCGCCGGACACCTCGCCCGTGATCACCAGTGTCCGTTCATCGGGTGAGAGAGCGAACTGCATCAGCGCGGCCGGCTGCCCCGGCACGGGCACGAGGTTCACATGCTCGTCACCGTAGTTCACTGCCGCGAGCTGGTTCACCGCGAGCGACGCCGTGTAGCCGACGTCCGCCGCGGCGTTCAGGGCGATGGCGTGCGGGCGCGGGAAGAGGACCGGCAGCTCCTCCACCTGCATCGTGGAGCGCGTGATCACCCCGATCCGCTCCGGCGGATTCACCGCCGTCATCGACCGCCCGACCAGCAGCACGTCGTCCGTGGGGTGCAGCGCGAGCATCCCGGGCACATCGAACTCCGCGACGCCCACGACCCGATTGGAACGGTCCAGCTTGACCACCCGGTTCTCGCCGATCAGCGACACGTACCAGTACGACCCGTCCGGCTCCACCACGACATGATGCGGCTTCGCGTTCGGCCCGAACCCGAGCTGCTTCAGGTCCACCGTCTCGACCACCTCGTTCGTGCCCGAGTCGATCAGCGAGACCGTCGCATCATCCTGGTTGCACACGTAGACCAGCGGACCCGTGGCAGATGCCGATGCGGGTGCATCCGGACCACTGGCGGCAGATGTCGCACTGCATCCGGCGAGCAGTACGGCGGCGACGATGAGCAGTGTGGACGATTTCATTGCAGTCTCTTTCTCGAATCAATGCATCTCCCGGCACAGCTGTTCCCTCACAGCCGTCGCGGGAAAAGGGCCAGCACAGGGTGAGCAGGGAAATGGCGGGATCCCGCGCACCGCGAGAATCCCGCCGTTCCACCCGGGCCCAGGCCCAAAGCCCCGGCCCCGGCCCGCCGTCCCCCTCACGATACCGGCTGCGAATCCCGCTTCTTCACCAGGAACAGTCCCTCGCTGCCGCTGGTCACGATGATCGTGCCGCTCTCGAAGTACGGATAATTGCTCCAGGAGCCGCCGAACCCCGCGGTGTTCTCGCCGTACGGCACGGTGTCGAAGTACCCGATCTCGCGCGGCTCTGTCGGGTTGCTGATGTCGACGATGCGCAGGCCGGCCTGGTAGTGCGACTGGTACATCAGGTTGCCGCGCACGTACAGGTTGTGGTCCGAGGCCTCGGTCGTGCCGGCGAACTCCGCTACGAGCTGCGGGTCCTCGAGGTCCGTGATGTCCCAGACGAGGGTGCGCGTCTGCTTGACGTTGCCCTGCAGCTCGTCCAGCTCGTCGTTCATGAACAGGTATCGGTGATCCTCAGACGGCCAGGCCTGGTGCGAGTATGCCACGTTGGGGTAGCTCGCGCGCGAGAGCGCCTTCGGGCTGTCCTTGTCCGTAACATCGGCGATCGAGAGCGCCGTCTCGTTGCTGCCGAAGCAGATCTCGCGGCCCGTGTAATCGCTGTCGGGGCCGGCATACGTGACACAGACGGCGTCGTGGCTGTAGCCGGTCGCGGCGCGGCCGGTCTGCGGGTCCGCGAAGCACCCGGCGAACGAGGGATTCTTCGGATCGCGGATGTCGATCATGTGCAGCCCGCCACCGCACGACTCGCCGCCGGAGCTCGCACCGACGGCGTACGCGAAGCCCGTCGCCTCGTTGATCACGATGTTGTGCGCGCTGGCGATGCCGTGGTACGTCGTGTCCGGCGTGAATGTCTGCGGCGCGCTCGCGCCGCGCAGCCTGGCCAGGTCGAAGACCTGCACGCCGTGCTCACCGGATGCGTCCGCGACGATGTAGGCATGGTCGCGGTAGACCTTGATGTCGCGCCATACGGCAGTGGGCGAGCCTTCCGTGCGCGGCAGGAAGCCAACGAACACCGGGCGCGTCGGGTTGCTGATGTCGACGAAGCTGGTGCCGTCATTGCGCCCGACCAGGGCGTACTCCTTGCCCGTCTGCGCATCGGTCCACCCCCAGACGTCGTTGACCTCCGTGCCGCGGTCGCCGCCCAGGTCGGTCACGTTCATGAACGCGAGCAGGTCGACACCCGCGCATTCGAAATTCGCAGCGCTGCCACCGTTGCAGGGCGTCTCGCGACCCATGACCGACGCGATCCGCTCCGGCGGGCTCTTCAGCACGGTGCGCTCCGTCCATTCGCCGTTCACGCGCTCGTACACGATGACGGAGCCCGCGCCATTGTCGTCACGGCTCATCGCGACCGCGGCGACATCGCCTTCAACGTCGAGCGCGCCACCGAACCCGACGCGCTCGGTGCCGGCGCGGTTCAGGCGCCGCACGCCGTCGTAGCCGGCGTCGCCGTCGGCCGAGAAGACGTAGGCACTGCCGAAGCCCCGGGCCGCGCGCGGGGCGCCCACCCAGAGCTCGTCGCCGCTCACGGCGACCGCACCGCCGAAGGCGCTCTGGCGGGGCCCATCGAACGGGAGGTAGCGTGCCTGCTCCCGCCACTCGCCCGTGTTCGGGTCGGCGGCGAAGCGGTGCACCGAGCCCGTCTGTCCGTTGCTCATGGGAGCCCCGACGAGCAGCTCGGCGCCCGCGACCGTCAGGTCGGCGCCGAACACGCTGCCCGCGGCCGTGCCGGTCGAGCTGAGGCGGCCTGCGGAGGTGAAGCGGCCGTCCGCGCCGGCGCGGTACACGTAGACTGCACCCGTGTTCTGCTGCAGCCCGGGCGCGCCGACGAATACGACGTTGCCGATCACCGCGACCGCACTGCCGTACAGCACACGTCCCTCGCCGCCGACCGGGGCGAGCCGCTGCACCTGGCTCCAGTCGCTGTTCGCGCCCCGCCGGAACACGTACGCCGCGCCCAGCTGCCCGCCGGCGCCCGGCGCGCCGATCACCGCGATGTCGCCTGCCAGCGCCGTCGCGGAGCCGAACATGTCGCCGTCAGCCGCGCTGTCCGGCGTGATCTTCGCCGCCTGCGACCAGGCGCTGCCGTCGCGCCGGAACAGGTACGCGGCGCCACCGGAGCCGCTGGTCATGGCACCGATCAGCAGCGACTCGCCGTCCGCGGCGATCGCGGCGCCGAAGCCGTCCGAGCTGGCGCCGTCGCTCGCGCGAAGCTGGGCCCGCTCGGTCCATTCGGTGCCCTGCCTGGCGTAAACGTAGACGAGGCCCGTCCGGATCACGTTCAGCGGCTCGCCGACCAGTATCTCACTGCCCACGATCTCGATGCTGCCGCCAAAGCCTGCCCGGGCCGCGGCCGTGCTGCCACCCGCAAGGGTCTGGGCGCTCGCGGCGCCCGCGCCTGCGGCCAGCAGCGCCAGCACGGCGAACGACGTTCCTGGTCCTCGCATTCGTTGCTCCTTGGATTGTTGCCTGGGCGTCCCGTCCGGGACCGGATCCTCGGGATTCTACACAGCAGCCGCCGTTTCGACCAAATCACAGGTGCGAGTGGCGCGGGCACACGGACGAACCTGCGGCGCAGCAGGGCCGCGGATCAACCGGGACGGACCCGCCGGGTAGCCGTCGCCGTCAGCGGATCGTCCGGCCAGTAGTGTTTCGGGTAGCGGCCCCGCAGGTCCCGCCGCACATCGAAGTAGCCGGTCCGCCAGAAGCTGGCGAGATCGCGCGTGACCTGGACCGGCCGTCGCGCGGGGGAGAGCAGGTGGATCGTGAGCGGCACCCGCCCGCCCGCGATGCGCGGCGTCTCGGACCAGCCGAACAGCTCCTGCACCCGCGCTGCCAGCACGGGCGCGGCAGGGTCCGCATAGTCGATGCGCAGCCGCGAGCCGCTCGGCACCTGCAGGTGGGTGGGCGCCAGGGCGTCGAGCTGCGATTGCAGCCGCGGCTCCACGCGCGCGAGCAGCGCGGTCTCGAGGTCGACGCGCGCCAGGTCGCCGTTGGATCCGGCCAGGAACGGGACCAGCCAGTCCGATGCGGTTCCCGAGAGCGCCGTGTCACTCACGTCCGGCCACGCGGGAGCGTGCGCACGCAGGAATGCGAGGCGCGCCTGGAGTGCCCGCGCGGGGTCCGTCCATGGGAGCACGCCCACGCCCTCCCGCTCGATCGCGTCCAGCACCGCATGCGCGACGTCGTCATCGCTGACCGGTCCGCCCACGACATCGGCCAGCACGATCGCGCCCAGCCGCCGGAGCACGCGAGTGCGCACCCGCGTTCCCTCCAGTGCGACACTCCGCTCTTCAACGACATCGTCGCCGAACATGGCGATGACTTCGGCCTCGTCGAGTGCGGCGCCGAGCAGCACGAAACTGTCCGCCCGCTGCGCACCCGCCTGTGCCGCAACGATCCATTCGGCCGATGCCAGCGCCGAGTGTGCGGGGACTCGCGCGCCACGGCCATTGCGCAGCACGAACGCGCCCCGTCCACCGCGCGCACGGCCGAGGCGGTCAGGGTAGGCCAGGCCGAGCAGCGCGCCGGGCGAGAGAGCTTCGGCCGATGCATCCGATCGACGCGTGTCCTGGATGCGACGTCGCAGCTCGTGCGCGGTGCGCTGCACGCGCGCAGCACCCGCGCGATCCACCTCCGCGCCGATCACGCCGCGGCCCTGCAAGGCGTCCAGGCGCAGCAGCAGGTCCGGGTCCGCCATCTCGCCGCTCCCACGGAGGATGTCGCGCTCCTCGATCAGTGCCGCTACCCGGCACGCCGTCTCGACACTGCCGTGCTGCTGCGCGAGCACCAGCATGTGGGCGAGGCGCGGATGCAGCGGCAATCGCGAGAGCGCCCGGCCGTGCTGCGTGATCCGGCCGGCCTCGTCCAGTGCATCGAGCTCACGAAGCAGCTCGCGCGCCTGCGCAAAGGCACCGGCCGGGGGCGGGTCCAGCCACTTCAGCTCCGACGGATCGGTCGTTCCCCACGCGGTCAGCTCGAGGGCGAGCGGCGCGAGGTCCGCCTCGAGGATCTCCGGCGTCGCGTGCGGCAGCAGGGAGGCATCCTCGGCCAACGTCCACAGCCGGTAGCACGCACCCGGTGCGGTGCGTCCCGCGCGCCCGCGCCGCTGGTCTGCGGACACGCGCGACACGCGTACCGTCGCGAGCTGCGTCATGCCCGTCCGTGCGGAGAAGCGCGGCACGCGCATCAACCCGGAGTCGACGACCGCGCGCACCCCCTCGATCGTGAGCGACGTCTCCGCGATCGCACTGGCAAGGACGACCTTCCGTTCGCTGGCTGCCGCAGGCGCGAGCGCCGCATCCTGCTCGTCCTGTCGCAGCGAGCCGTGCAGCCGGTGCACGCGAACGTTGGAAGGCAGGTCGACGAGATGCTCCTCGACCCGCCGGATCTCGGCCGCGCCCGGAAGAAAGACCAGGACGTCGCCCTGCTGCTCTGCCAGCGCTCGGCGCACCAGGCGTGCGACAGCGGGCTCCATGCGGTCGCGCAGCAGTGCATCCAGGTACTGCGTCTCCACCGGATACATGCGCCCCTCGCTGCGTACGACGGGGGCATCGTCGAGCAGCCGGGCGACCGGAGCCGCGTCGAGCGTCGCGGACATGACCAGCACACGCAGCTCCGGGCGGAGCAGCTCGCGCGCCTGCAGCGTCAGCGCAAGTCCCGTGTCTGCATGGATGCTGCGCTCGTGGAACTCGTCGAAGACGACGATGCCTGTGCCGCTCAGCGTCGGGTCGTCGATCAGGAGTCGCGTGAGCACGCCCTCGGTCACGACCTCGATGCGGGTCTCGCGGGAGACCCTGGTTTCGTGGCGCACACGATACCCGACCGTGCGACCGACCGGCTCGCCGAGCAGGCGCGCCATGTACGTCGCGGCACCGCGCGCGGCGAGGCGGCGCGGCTCGAGCATGATGATGCGCTGGTCCTTCAGTCGGGAGGCGTCCAGCAGGGCGAGCGGCACGCGCGTCGTCTTGCCCGCGCCGGGCGGCGCGACCAGCACTGCGGCACCCTTCTCCTCCAGCACGGCAAGCAGCTGCGGCAGAACCGCGAGCACGGGCAGCGTCGCGTTCATTGCAGCGTCACGTCATCACGGATCAACCTTCGATCGGCGCGTTCAGCATGTGCACGACGACCCACTGGCCGTCGGCACCGACGCGCCAGATCCGGACCCAGTTCCCGGACGGCGCGTCCATCGACGGCAGCGACCCGAGCGTGTACTCACCATATGTATACGCGAGGTCGCCCGCCGCGGAGATCCCATCGCCCAGGCGGTGGAATGACACGGGCGCATCGCCCAGCGCGCGAGCGATGCGAACACCGCCGTCGACGACCGTGCCGCCGTTGTTGAGGCGCGCCGTCGCGTCCAGCATGGGACCGAGCGCCCGGCGCGGACCGCGCCTCTGTGCGGCCGCCGCGACGAGGTCGTCGAGCTGGAGCAGCGCCGTACGTCGACTGCGCACGTCGGATGGGGGTGCGGCCGGGCGGGATGGCACGTCCACGCCGTTCGGCGCGGGCGGCATTTCGGCGGTTTTCGTGCCGATGTCGAGCACCGCCTGCCACACGCCCTCCTCGTTACGCTTCCAGACGGAGAGGTACCAGCCATGGCCGATCACGGGGCCGCTCCCCGTTGCGAGCAGTGTGTACGGGCCCGTCGTGTACCCGACATCGTCCGACGCGGCGCTTTCCGCCCGTGCCGGCGCCCAGTGCAGCACGGCTTCGGTCGGCGCATCCGCGTAAACAGCCCGCCCGTTCGACGCGCGCGGCATGAACACGACCGCCTGCGGTGCCAGGAACGTGAGAAATGCGTCACGCACGCCGACCTCCCGCGCGACGGCCGCGAACTCCTGTTCCGCTTCGGCCACGGTCTGCGTCAGCAGCGAGTCGAGCGGCGCGCGCAGGCTGTCGGTCGCCGCGGAGTCCGGTTCCTGCGCGTGCAGAACAGCGGGTGCAAGGCACAGCACGCACAGCAGCAGCGTCGCGCAGAAGGCGGAGCGAGTGGTGACGACCGTGGAGCGTCGCATGGGATCACCGGGTTGTGCAGTGGAATTTTGGCCCAGCCAGAAAAGCTGAACTCGCCCAAGGCCGCCATGGAATAGCCTTGATTCGCGCCATCATCCAGCATACGTTGGAAAACGCTTCCGAACAAACCCCCGGCCGACGCGTGGCTGTCGACGGGGGTCATTTTTTTCTCCAGTTCGGGAGGTCCACATGGAAGCCGGTGAGTCCCTCCTGCTCTTCGTTGCAGACCCGCAGCGTCGGGCGCAGTACGGCGCGGCACTGTGCGGCGCGGGGTTCCGCGTCATGCAGGCGCCGACCGCCGCGGTTGCGCTGACCCGCTGCAATCGTGAGCACCCGTCGGTGGTCATCACGGACGTGGTCGTGCCGGGGATGCATGGCACTGACATCGCCCGTGCGCTCCGCGCGTGTGCTCGACCGCCGGGCCCGTTCATCATCGGACTGATCGAGGGCTGCTTCGACACGGCAACGGAGTCCGCCGAAGCAATGCTGTTCGACCGTCTGCTGAACGAGCCTGTTTCCTGTGACGTCCTCGTGCGCGACATCCGCGAAGCGCGCGAACGTCGCAGCAGGCGCCGCCGCTGGACGCCTCACGACTCGCGACTGCGGCTCGCCTGACCCTCCCCGCGCGCGGCGCTACCTGCCGGCGCCGCGCGTGGCGCACGGGCTTCGCACCATCCCTCCACACACGAGTCACTCACCATGCATGCATGCTGCGCGCGTCACGGCAGGTGCACCGGCTCGCTCACGTCGGAGACGCCGTTCTCGTTGAAGGCCTCGATCGCGAACCAGTACTCCTGGCCGATCGTGAGCGCGCGCACCTCGAGCTGGCTGCCCGCGTCGGCCCACCACTGCCACGTCTGATACAGCCTGTCGGGAGCGATGCCCCAGAGGACGTTGTAGCCGACGGCTCCCGGGACGGCGTCCCAGCGGACGAATGCGTTGCGCGGGTCGCCGTCGCGTCGAACACGAAGGCGCTGCGGCGTGGCGGGCGCAGCGCCATCGCCGGCGCCGAACACGCGCAGGTCGCTGATGGCCAGGTTGGGGCTTGCGACATGATCGTGGACGTAGCGAACGAACCGCGTACGTACCGGGCCCGGCAGCTCGACATACGCATTCGGTCGATCGCGCCGCTGGTCGTACCCGACGTGGGCCAGCGGCTGCCAGGTCATGCCGTCGGGCGAGTGCTCGAGCCGGAAGGTCGTGTAGACCGTCGAGTCGTTCAGGAAGATACCGGACTCGTGGTCCACGTAGTTGACCTGCACGGCGCGCACCGTGTGCATGCTGCCGAGATCGACACTCAGCCATTCATTGGCGCTCGCGGTCTGCGCGAGCCAGTAGGTGCGCGGGTTCTCGTCGGTCACGTTGCCGGCGGGAAAGGTGTCCCGCACGGACGAGGCACTCGCCGGCCTGCGATAGGACAGCAGCATCCAGCCGGTGAACAGGTCGTTGCTGCCCTCCCATTTCGAGGTCGGCACGTGGTGCGGAAAGTCGCCGAAGCGGGTGTTCGCGTACATCTGCCCGTCTTCATCGAAGCCGGCCGGGTACATCACGATCCGGCGTTCGAAGTTCCAGTTGATTCCGACCCAGCCGGTCCCGGTGTTCCAGTAGTTTCCGTGATGATCGAGGAACGTGTTGCCGTGACCTGCACCGGTCATGAACCCGCCGGGCTTGTAGCTGATCGGGTTGTAGGGTGCGTAGACAAAGGGGCCGAGCGGATCGTCAGCGACGTAGGTGCCATTCGCGTACACGTTGTACTCGGTGCCGGGCGCGCCGTACTGCAGGTAGTAGCGGCCATCGTATTTGGTCATCCATGCGCCCTCGATGTACGGGTCGCGCGGGTCCGTGTGGTCCGGGCCGAAGCGCTCCCAGCCGTGTCGCGCCGGATCGAGTCCGAACAGGCGGATGACGGAATCGCGGTACACGGTGCGGGTCGCGGGATCGATCTCCGCGGCAAACAGCGGATAGTAGTTCGACGAGCCCCAGTACATGTACCAGCGGCCGGTGTCCGGATCGCGGAACAGGTCCGGGTCCCAGGGGCCGGGCGGAATCGAATCGGGTCCCGGCGTCTGGAGGCCGAAGGGAGTCTGCGCGCCGGGCGGGGGCGGGAACCAGCGGTGATAGAAGTCGAGCTTTCCGTTCGCGGGTGACGTCGTGTAGTAGAGCGGGCGGGACGTCGTCATCGACTGCAGCAGGACGATCGTATCTCCGACTGCGCGTGCTGCCGGTGCAACGATATCCTCCGCCGGCCATCTCGTCGGCGTTACGTGCGTCCAGTCCCGCAGGTTCGTCGAGCGCCAGTAGCCGTCGACCAGGGTGGCGAACAGATAGTACTCACCGGTGCCGTACGGCACGATCACGGGATCCGCGCTGGTGCGGTACGAGATGCCCTGCCGGGTCTGCTCGAAGTTGTAGCGGTAATCGAGATCGAGCGGGTTGATCCACGTGCGGTTCTGGGCGTGCGCGGGCAGTGTCGCCACGACTGGCAGGGCGACCACAAGCAGAATCGCTCCGAGCTTCATTCGTCACTCCGGTGTCGATGCGGGCACGGCAGTCCGAACGCCATCCGTCCCGATGCGGGCCATTGCCCAGCCATCCTGCGAGCGCGTCAGCACCAGCACCTCGCGGCCGAACGGATACGTGTTCGTCAGCACGAGTCGACCGTCGTAAGCCTGGCGGATGGTGCTGCCCGGCGTGTGTCCGACCACGAGCATGCGGCTGTCGAAGTGGTCGAGCAGGTCGTCCATCTGGACAGCGAGCGAGTCGGTCTGCGCGAGGTCCCGATACCAGAAGAGGCTGCTCGCATCCCAGAAGAAATCGTTGCGACGCGCGAGTCCCGCGGAATCCAGCGGGGCGACATAGGTGGTGTCCGCCCAGCGGTAGAACAGCTCCTCGCCCGCGAATGCTGCGAGCGAATCGTCGATCGCTTCCAGCGATTGCGTGGCGTAGGCCGGCGAAATGCCGCCGTGCGTGAAGAGGACGTCGTCGATGCGGATCAGTGCCGGTCGCGAGGCCAGCCAGCGGCCGAGCAGGGAATAGCGGGGATCGAACAGCCGGTCGTAGCGGATCCCGTGCAGCTGTGCGATCGCCATCTCTTGCGGCGCGACGTAGCGCAGATCGCCGAGCATGACCATGAGCTCGTGGTTGCCGAGCACCAGGTGCACTCGTCCGCCCGCGTCTGCAGCCTCGCGCTCGAGGCGGTAGAGCAGCCAGAGTGAGCGGGTCGCGCCCGCACCCCGATCGGTCACATCCCCGAGCACGACCAGGTGCGCACCGCCGCCACTCCACCGGAGCTGATCGTCGAGCAGCCCTGCAGCGCCCAGGACATGCGTCAGCGTGTCATACTCGCCGTGCGTATCGCCGATCACGATGATCGTGTCCGCACCCTCGATGTCGACCGCCGGGCGACGCTGGCCGGTGCGCGGGTCGATGACCGTCTGGTGCCGGTCCTCCGTCCGTTCGAGACTGCCGTACCGCAGGGTGAGCGGGCGATCGCCGTTGCGCGGGAAGGCGACGCTGTGAGCGCTGTCCGCGGATGTCGTAGTATCCAGCTGGACGCGACCCTCGCTGTGCACCTGCAAAAAGCCGTGCCCGGGCTCCGCGATGATCCAGGCGACGCGCACCGTATCCCCTTCCAGCCGCACGTGCAGGCCACCCTCTCCCGCCAGCCCGGAGCGCTGCGCGTGCGCGGTGCCCGTGATCGCCGGCGCGGCGATCAGACCAGCCGTAACGAGAGCAGTGCGCGTACGTCGATTCATCAGAAGGTTCGTATCCGGCCGGAGTCGATTCGCTCGAGCAGCTCGCGCAGGCGCTCGTGCACATCATCGATCTCGCTGCGCGTGAGACCGAGCTGGACGTATTCATCGTTGCGCCGCACGCCCCGCCGTTCGTCCAGGTTGGGGCTCGGGCCCATCGGGATCAGCATACCCCCGGTGATGCCGAATGTCGCGAGCACGCCGAGCGCGCGATCCAGGTCGTCACGGGTGATCGCCCGCAGGCGCGCGACGGTCGCGTGCGGGAGCCGGTCGACCTGGAGGTTGCGCCAGGCGGTGCCGCGGTTGCTCGGATCGCTCCGGAACGCAACACCGTTGTCCACCGAGAACAGTCGCGGGCGTGCGCTGTCCAGGCCGATGAGGAAGTTCCCGACGTTCTCGTCCGCGTGCCGGATCAGATAGGTGAGCACGTTCATGTTGGCGAGGTGACGCGCGTAGACGGAGTCCTGCCGGAACCGGTCCTCGTCCCAGAACTTCTCGTTGGTGACGTTGAAGAGCCAGTACTGCAGCACGACGAGCACGGAGCTGGTGCCGTCGAACGTGGCCAGCGCAGTCTCGTCATACTCGCGCAGCCAGTCTCGTGGCACGGCCCTCAGGATGGTGGGCGGCACCACGTACTCGTCCGGGCCGAGGAAGAGCTTCTGCAGCTCGTACGCAGCAACCTCGTAGCGTGGCTCGTTGTTGAAGGCAGCGGCGCCGGGCGCGGCCCTGGCCCATTTCACGGCGAGGATGGTGCTGTCCTCGTACATCAGGACCACGCGCTGTGTGCGGTCGCCTTCCGCTCGTGAGCCGCGCCAGTCGACCACCTGCAGCGGCCCGTCGCGCAGCCGCGCCTCGAGGTCCGGGATCGGCAGGATGATGTGGCTGTCCTGTGCCGGGACCTGCAGCGGAGCGGCGAGAAGACCCAGTGGCAGCAGAACCGCACGTGCGTGCTTCATGGCCATCTCCTTCTCGGTGCGACCGGGGTCGCGTGGAGCGACGACGGTTCAGAGCAGGGCATACATCGATGGCTGCGAGCCGCCAGGCGCGCCGGCGTCGATGGCGAGTGTCCGCAGCCGTGCTCCGATCGCCTGCAGCATGGTGATCGCCAGCTCGGGGTGGTCGGAGAGGAGGTCGCGAAAATCGTCGCCGCCGATGCGGAGCAGGCGCGCGGGTGACGTCGCAACCGCGTGCACCAGCGACGGCGATGCATCGAGCAGCGCGCCTGCGCCGAACGCGTCGTTCGCGCCTGCTACCCGGCTACCGCCGCCACTGGAAACGTCGACCGACCCGCTGATGACGACCCATGCGGCGTCGGCCGGAGCCCCGCGCTGGAGGAGCACCGTCCCGGTCGCGGCGTCCACCTCGTCCGCGATCGATGCGACCAGCGCGAGGTGCGCGCTCTGCGCACCGCGCAGCAGGTCCATGTGCTGCAGCAGAAAGACCTTGTCGACGAGATCCATGGACGTGCTCCGTTCGGCGGGAGGGTGCGTCTGGTAGAGGGCGGCGGCTACGCGGCGTGCGCAGCAGGCGAGCCATGCATCGTCGCCTGCGGCGAGAGCACCGAGGGCGCGCAGCGGATTGCGCCGTCGTGTCTTCCCGTCCATCTCGCCGAGGACCGGTGCGATCACGGTGTACAGCTCACGATCGACGGTGTGCTCGAGCCACTCGTGCGCACTGGCGCGACTCCGGGCAGCGCCGCGCGCGAGCGCGTACCAGCAGCGATGCATGGCAGCGGGATCGTAGATCAGGCCGAGACAGCGGAAGATGTGCTCGCGTCGTTCCTCGCCTGCCTCCCGCAACCCAGCGCGCAGCAGCATTGCCACCGCATCGTCCACGGCCGCCCTCGCAAGCGCCGCCTCGGCAGGACAGCGCGGGGTGTCGCGCGCGCAGACGACTGAGTGCGCTGACCGCACGGGCGTCCAGCAGCTGGTCGGTCTCTGCGGCGAGTGCGCCCCGGACCAGGGCAGCGACGGTCTCGTGTGCCGGGATCCGGGCGAGCACATCCGGGATGCTGCGGCGCACTGCGCGGTCTGCCTGGCTGTCGAGCAGCACCCGGAGCAGCGGCGGGACCACCACGGCGCCCTGCTCTGCGAGCGCATCGCGCGCAGCCTCGCGCGTCGCGGGCGCGCGCAGTGCCGCAATCAGCCGTGGCAGCGCGGTGAGCGTGCCGGTACGGGCGACGCTTCGCAGCGCCGTTGCCACGACGCGCGGGTCCTCGTCCTGCAGCAGCGGCTCGATCAGCGCGGCACCCTCGCCGCCCATGCGCAGCGCGCCGACCGCGAGCGCTAGCTCGAGCCGGCCCGCCCCGTCCTCGCGTCCATCCTTCGGCCAGTGCCGCGCATACGCGCGGCGTGCCGCGGCGAGCGTGTCATCGCTGACACTGCCATGCACCAGGCACTCCAGCGCAGCCAGTCGCACGCGCTCGTGTTCCGACGCGAGCAGCTCCTCGAAGAGGCCGGGCGTGCCGCCGACAGCGTACAGCGCCCGGACCGCGGCCTCGCGCACGTGCGCGTCGTCGTCGAGGAGCCGCGAGCGGACACGCTGGAGGTCGAGGTGGCCGGTTTCGCCGAGCACGTCGAGCGCACGGCGGCGGATGCGCGGCGAGGCGTGCTCGAGCAGCGCATGCAGCTCGTCGCGGAGCGTGCCCAGCTCGCGCGCCCGGCTTTGCGCCACCAGGTCGAGCGCAAACGAGGCCTGTGCGTCCGTGCCGTGCAGCGCACGGCGTATGACGGCCGCACTGGTGCTGTCCGCGAGTGACGCAAAGACGCCGTGCAGGCTGGCGAACCCGCTGTCGATGGAGTGGGCGAGAGAGCGCACGTACGCCGCCCGCACCCGCAGGGCGAGCAGGACCCAGAGTGCCCCCAGCGCCACGGTGACGAGCGCGATCGTGCGTGATCCCGGCAGGGTCAGCAGCACGAAGATGAGGCCGGCCGCGAGCAGCTTGCCGAGGCCCTTCTCGATCGCGATGTCGATGTACGCCTTGGCGCGCAACTTCACATGGTCGGGGATCGGCACGTACAGGATCTCGCGACCGGCACGTTCCGCGGAATAACGGAGCGTGGTCTCCGCCGCCTTGGCGACCACCGCGCCCGCGAGCCCCCAGAACACGACCAGCGCTGCGCTCGACAGCAGCATCGCGACCGGCAACAGCAGGACGGCCAGGCCGACGCCCCAGCGCCGCAGGAGCGGCTGCAGCAGCACGACCGCGACGAGTGGCAGCCACTGCGTCGCGGCATTGAAGCGCCCCTGGAACGCACTGATCGCGTCGAGGTCCTGGTAGACGGCTTTGCTGAGCGTGTTGAACTGGTAGTCGATGAGCTGTTTCACCACGACCATCAGCAGCACCATGCCCGCGATCAGCCGCACATGCGGATTGGACAGCAGCGCGCGCAGCTCGCGTGCACCCGGGAGGTGCGGGTGGCCGACGTGCCGCCGCTGTGGTGCGCTCACCGGCTCCCGCCAGACCAGCGGCAGTGCGATGGTGAAGACCAGGATCAGGCCGGCCGCAACGAGCATCAGGTTCGGCGTCCCGAGCCGCAGCGCGAACAGGGCCGTGATCGCACCGCCCAGCGTGGCGCCGAGCGCACCGCCCGCGATCACGACGGGATAGGCGCGGCGCGCGAGGCGCGCATCGACGAAGAGCTGCGCGGCCATGAAGAACTGCGCGATCAGCGCGGACGCGAAAAGGTCGTACCAGCCGTAGAACACGAGGCCGAACGCCGTGCTGCCCTCCACGTAGAACGCGCGCAGCGCCACCAGCTGGAGCGCGAAGAACAGCGAGATGGCGGGGATCAGCCAGCGCCAGGGCAAGCGGTCCGCCGCACGGTTGTAGAGCGGCACGAACAGGATGACCACTGCACTGACGACATACACCTTGTAGAAGTCGGTGTCACCCAGGCCGTCCAGTGCGAGTGCGTTCTTGATCGGCCGCAGGATGCCGACGGCGCACACGGCGAGAAAGAAGAGCGCCATCATCGCGGCCAGCCGGAGATGGTCGGAGTACGCGGCAGCGCGGGCAGGAGGGGACGCGCCGGAAGGCATGGGCACGCGGGTCGAGGGGAGCCTGCGAACACCAGCACCCAATTAGCACCGGCGCCGGCAGTGCAGTCAATGGCGCTGCATCCGTTGCCCTCCGGTGCGCTCGACCCCATTATGCCCCTGTCTCCCAGCCCGAAACTCCCGACACGCCGAGAGGTCCTATGCGCTCCGCAACTCTCCTCGTTGCCGCGTCCCTGGTTCTTTTCGCGCCCGCAGGGGCGCAGGAGGTCGCCACACAGCGGCCCGGGCCGGATGCGCCGGAGAACGTCAGCATCGCGCCGTCGCTGTTCCAGGACATGCAGTACCGCATGATCGGCCCGACGCGCGGCGGACGTGTCACCGCCGTGCACGGCGTGCCGCAGGAGCCCGGCACCTATTACATGGGTGCGACCGGCGGCGGGATGTGGAAGACCACCGACTACGGGCAGACGTGGCAGCCGCTCGGCGACGGCGTGTTCGAGACGCCATCGATCGGCGCGATCGACGTCAATGAATCGAACCCGGACATCATCTACGTCGGCACCGGCAGCCAGGGCATCCGCAGCAACGTCATCGCGGGCCGCGGCATGTACAGGTCGACAGACGCCGGGGAGACCTGGACCTTCCTGGGACTGCGCACGACCGGCCAGATCGGCGCGGTCGAGACCCATCCGCAGAACCCCGATCTCGTGTATGTCGCCGCACTCGGCTCACCATCGGGTCCCAATCCGGATCGCGGCGTGTACCGCTCCAGCGACGGCGGCCGCACGTGGGAGCAGATCCTGTTCGTCTCCGATTCCACGGGCTTCGTCGATCTGGCGCTGAATCCATCGAACCCGGACGAGATCTATGCGGCGTCGTGGCGCGGTGAGCGCAAGCCGTGGACGATCATCAGCGGTGCAGCGGAGGGCGGGCTCTGGAAGACGACCGACGGCGGCGACAACTGGACGAAGCTGTCGAACGGGCTGCCCACGGGCGTGGTCGGCAAGATCGGCGTCGATATCGCGCGCTCCATGCCGAACCGGGTGTACGCGCTCGTGGAAGCGCCGGGCGAAGCGGGCGGCATGTATCGCAGCGACGATCACGGCGCGACCTGGCAGATGACGACCAACCAGCCGAAGAACCTGCTGGACCGGCCGTTCTACTACACGCGCATCACGGTCGACCCGGTCGATCCCGACGTCGTGTACGTGAACAACGTCGCGTTCTGGCGCTCCACCGATGGCGGCAGGACGTTCCACCGGCGACCCACACCGCACTCGGACAACCACGACATCTGGATCGATCCGAATGACAACCGGGTGATGGTGCAGGGCAACGACGGGGGCGCGAACGTCTCGCGTGACGGCGGCGACACCTGGAGCACGCAGCTCAACCAGCCCACGGCCGAGCTGTACAACGTCGACGTCGACGATCGCTTCCCGTACTGGCTCTACTCAGGCCAGCAGGACAACAGCTCGATTGCAGTGCCGTCGCTGCCGCCCACGTCGTGGAACCCGGACGTCATGGCCGCGTGGTGGGACCAGATCGGCGGCTGCGAAACGGGGCCGGTCGTGCCGAAGCCCGGCGACGACAACGTCGTGTACGCGAACTGCAAGGGGCAGTTCGGGCTGTACGACCGCCGCAGCGGGCAGGAGCGCAACTACTGGGTGGGCGCGCAGTACATCTATGGCCACAACCCCAGGGACCTGAAGTTCCGGCTGCAGCGCACCACGCCGATCGAGGTGTCGCCGCACGATCCCGGCACGGTCTACTACGGCTCGCACTTCCTGCACCGCACGCGCGACGGCGGCGTGAACTGGGAGATCATCTCGCCGGATCTCACGGCGAACGAGTCGGACAAGCAGGTCGTGAGCGGTGCGCCCATCACGCGCGACGCCACGGGCGAGGAGTTCTATTCGACGATCTACGCGATCGCGGAGTCGCCGGTGGAGGCCGGCGTGATCTGGGTCGGCGCCAACGACGGGCCGGTGCACGTGACGCGCGACAACGGCCGCACGTGGACGGACGTCACGCCACCGATGCTGCCGGGTGGGCGCATCCAGAACATCGATCCCTCGCCGCACGACCCGGCAAAGGCGTACGTCGCCGCGTACCGCTACCTGCTGGACGACTGGCGGCCGTACCTCTTCCGCACCACCGATTACGGCCGCACCTGGACGCTGCTCACCGACGGCACGAATGGCATTCCGGCCGATTATCCGACGCGCGTGGTGCGCGAGGATACCGAGCGTCCCGGACTGCTCTACGCGGGCACCGAGTTCGGCATGTACGTGTCGTTCGACGACGGGGCACGCTGGCAGACGCTGCAGCTCAACCTGCCGCACGTGCCGATCACCGACATGCAGGTGCACCAGGGCGATCTCGCGATCGCGACGATGGGTCGCAGCTTCTGGGTGCTCGACAACCTCGACCCGCTGCGCCAGGCATCGGCCCAGCTCGCCGCGGCCGCCGATCCGCACCTCTACCAGCCGCAGCCCGCGCATCGCATGCGCTACCGGGGTCGCATGGGCGATCTCACGGAGCCGCAGTACATCCAGCCTGGCGCCGTGCTCGACTACGTGCTGCCGCGCAGGCCACAGGCGGCCGCGATCGAAATCGTCAACGGCAGCGGCGACGTGCTGCGTCGCATCGAGAGCGCTGCGGCGGGTGACGGTGCTGAGGGGCAGGGCTCGCAGTCGCCATGGATGCGCGCATCCGCGGCGCCGTTCTCCGCGGAGCAGGGACACAACCGGTTCATCTGGGACCTGACGCTGCCCGGGCCGTCGGATGACGAGGGGCGGCCGGGCCGCAATGGGCCGATGGTGGTGCCCGGTGACTACCAGGTGCGGCTCGTGGTCGATGGCCGTGTTGCGGATACCAGGCCGCTGCGCGTCGAGATCGACCCGCGCGTGGCAGAAACCGGCGTGACCGTCGCGCACCTGCAGGAGCAGCTCGATCTTGCCCTGCGCGTGCGCGACATGCTCGGTGAAGCGCGTGCTGTGGCGGCGCGGCTGGACCGGGAGCGTGGACGTCAGGACGATGGATCCAGCGCCGCCGCGCAGCGGCTGGATGCGCTGCTCGCCCGGCTGCAGACGGAGGGCGGGCTCGTCCGCTACCCGCAACCGATGCTGATCGATCAGATCAATTACCTCTACAACATGATCAACAGCGCGGACCAGAAGCCCGGTCGCGACGCACACGAGCGCTATGCAGAATTGCGGGCGGAGCTCGACGCTCTGCTCGCCGAGGCGCGCGGCGTCACGGCGGACGCACAGGAGTGAGCAGCAGCATGGTCATCTGCAACATGGCTGCGACATGCAGCTGGTTCAGGGCCCGTGTGCGACGTCCTGGCCGCCCCTTCGCGGCCGGCGTCGCCTGCATGGCGATCATCGGACTCGCTGCGTGTACGCCCGATGGGGCGGAGACCGGGGACACGCCGCCCGACGCAGACAGTGTCGCGGTGCCGGATACGACAGCGTCGCATGATACTGCAGGCTTTGCGGGGGCGCGGAATGGCGCGGACGGTCCCGCGCAGGGCAGCATGGAGGTCCGCGTCTGGTTCGCGCGCGGCGAGGAGGTCGTGCCGGCAACGCGGTGGGTGCCCGCCTCGGCGGATACGCTGAGCGCCGCGCTGCGTGCGCTGCTCGCAGGGCCGACATCGATCGAGCGGGAACAGGGGCTGACGTCCTGGTTTTCGCCGGAGACCGCCAACGCGCTGCTTTCCGCGCAGCTACAGGACAGGGTGGCGATCGTCGATCTGCGCGATCTCCGCGTCGTGATCCCGAATGCATCCTCTTCGCTCGGCAGCACACTGCTGCTGGACGCCCTGAACGGCACGGTCTTCGACGCTTCGGCCGCGGACAGCGTGGAGTACCGCTTCGACGGGAGCTGCGAGGCCTTCGGCGAGTTTGTCCAGCGCGGCTGCATCCGCTACGGCCACAACCGCTGAGACCCGGCGCTACTGCGCGACGGATGGGGCCATTCTGTCCCGGTGGCCCCACATCTGCATCCACACCTTCACCCTGTCCTCCCAGATAGAAAGGTGCCCCGACCCGTTCGATGTCGAGCCCTGCCAGACGCGAAGGTGATACTGCCGAGCGAGCGCGCTCGATCGGCCTGCCCGATGACAGCACCCTCGAGGGCCTGCTCCGCCTGCTGGTCGAGTCGGTCCGCGATTACGCCATCTTCGTGCTCGATGCGACCGGCCACGTGATCACATGGAACCCGGGCGCCGCGCGGCTGAAGGGGTACAAGGCCGAGGAGATCATCGGCAGGCACTTCTCGACGTTCTACCCGCAGGAAGATGTTGCGGCAGGCAAGCCCGCCTGGGAGCTGGAGGTCGCAGAAGAGGAAGGCCGGATCGAGGACGAGGGCTGGCGTGTCCGCAAGGACGGCACGCTGTTCTGGGCGAACGTCGTCATCACCGCACTGCGCGATCCGGACGGGCGGCTGGTGGGCTTCGCCAAGGTCACCCGTGACCTGACCGAGCGACGCAACGCGGAGCTGCGCGCGATCGAGAACGCGCGCCGGCTGGCCGAAGTCGAGGCCGCAAACCGCGCCAAGAGCGAGTTCCTCGCCGCGATGTCGCACGAGCTGCGCACTCCGCTGAACGCCATCGGCGGGTACGTCGACCTGCTCCTGCTCGGTGTGCGCGGGCCGCTCACGGACAACCAGCGCGAGGACCTGCAGCGCGTTCGACGCAGCCAGCAGCACCTGCTCGCGATCATCAACGATCTGCTCAACTTCTCGCGGCTGGAGGCCGGCCGTGTGAACTACGACATCGTGCAGACGCCGGTCGCACCGCTCGTCGACGAGGTCTGCACCATGGTCCAGCCGCAGGCGGCCGGGGCGGGGATCGAGCTGAGATGGGAGCAGTGCAGCGACAGGATCGCCGTGGCGGATCGCGCCAAGGTCGGTCAGATCCTGCTCAACCTGCTGACCAACGCGATCAAGTTCACGCCGGAAGGTGGTTCCATCACCGTATCGTGTCGGGTGGAGCCGTCGAGCACGGTACAAATCCGCGTGACGGACACCGGCATCGGCATTGCCGAGGACCAGCTCGAATCGATCTTCGAGCCGTTCGTGCAGGTCGGCCGATCCCTGTCATCGTCGCACGAAGGCACCGGACTGGGCCTCGCGATCAGCCGTGACCTGGCGCGAGGCATGGACGGCGATCTCACCGTCCGGAGCGTGCCCGGCAAGGGCTCGACGTTCACGATCAGCCTGCCAGCGTACCGGCAGCACGACTGACGCGTCGCCGGTACGAACGTCGCATCCGGCGCGACCCTTCGGCGTCAGGACCCGGACCCACACAACCAGGTCGAGATGCAGCTCACAGGATTCCATCACGTCACCGCGATCTCGGCGCAGATCTCCGAGAATTACCTGTTCTACACGCGCGTCCTCGGGATGCGACTCGTCAAGCGCAGCGTGAACCAGGACGACGTCCGCGCCTACCATCTCTTCTATGCCGATGGCGTGGGTTCGCCCGGCACCGACCTCACGTTCTTCGACTGGCCGCTGCCGCAGGAGCGTCGTGGCACCCGCAGCATCACGCGGACCCACCTGCGCGTCACGGGGCTCGCGTCGCTGCAGTACTGGCAGGAACGGCTGCGCGAGCATGGCATCCAGACCGAGCGGATCGAGGAGCGGGATGGCCGGGCCGGCTTCGATTTCGAGGACCCGGAAGGCCAGCGACTCGCGTTCATCGACGACGGCGGCGCCGGCGACCCGCCCGTGCCGTGGGAGGACAGCACCGTCCCCGCAGCACACCAGGTCCGTGGACTCGGACCCGTGATGATCAGCGTGCCGGAGGTCTCCGACACCGCCCTCGTGCTCACACGGGCGCTCGAGATGCGCGAGGTGCGTACATACACGGATCCGGTGCACGGCCGTGGCAACGTGCACGTCTTCGAGATGGGATCCGGCGGGCCGCACGCAGAGCTGCACGTTGCCGTGCAGCCCGATCTGCCACCCGCCCGACAGGGCGCCGGCGGCGTGCATCACCTGGCCCTCCGGACGCCGAGCGAGGAGGAGTACCACGCGTGGACCGAACGCTTGACGCGTCTCGGCATTCCCAACAGCGGCGAGATCGACCGCTACTGGTTCCGCAGTCTCTATTTCAGGGAGCCGAACGGCATCCTCTTCGAGATCGCGACAGATGGACCCGGCTTCGCCGTCGATGAGGATCCCGCCACGCTCGGTGAGAAGGTGGTTCTGCCACCGTTCCTCGAGCCGCAGCGGGAACGGATCGTGGCGGGGCTCAAGCCGATCGAGCCGGCAGACTGAGGCGCGCCAGGCCCGCGCGCGAAGGCCTGCTCAGCTCGTCAGCAGCCGTTCCAGCTCGGCCGCGACCGCCAGCGGGCTGGTCGGCTTTTCCATGTAGGTCGTGCAGCCTGCGGCATGCGCGGCCGCACTCACTCGGTTCGCGCGGAAGCCGCTCAACACGATGACCGGCAGCTCCGCCGTCTCGTGCCAGCGACGCATGTCGAAGCAGAGGTCGAGCCCGGTCTTCGCTCCAGGAAGGCCCAGGTCCAGCAGCACTGCGTCAGGACGCCGTTCGCGCGCGGCACGCATGCCGCTGTCGTAGTCGTCCGCAAACACGACGTCGAAGCCGCGTCGCTCCAGCACCGTTCCGTAGATGGATCGGTCATCCGCATTGTCCTCCACCATCAGGACAAGCGGCCGCCCGGCCGGCTGCACGCTGCCGGTGCGATGCCGCTGCCGGTGCACCGCGCCGTAGCGCTTCCTGGAAATCATCATCCCGGGCATACGCCTCCGCACTTCGGGTCTCCGCAACCAGCTTCTTTGAGGTAGACGCCTGGCTCGTGCGGCAGGTCACGTTCCAGTCGTGGCGGGCGGCGCTCAATCCCTGCGGTCGAGCACCGAGGGCAGCTCCCCGTCTCCGGCGAGCGGCGGCTTGCCGATCAGCTCTTCGATCCGACGCATGACGTCCAGCGGGCTGGCCGGCTTCTCGACGTAGTCCGCGCAACCGTAGCGATCCGCGGTCTCGCCGAGCTCGTTGCGCCGGAAGCCGCTCAGCACGACCACCGGCACCTTCGGGTTCGCGGAATGCCGGCGCAGCTGGGCGCACAGCTCCAATCCGTTCCCGTCCGGCAGGCCGAGGTCGAGCAGGACCAGGTCCGGCGCATACTGCATCGCCAGTTCCAGTCCCGCGCCGATCGAGCCGGCAAAAACGACGTCGAAGCCATTGTAGCAGAGCATCATTCCGTACATCTCGCGATCGTGCTCGTCGTCGTCGACAACCAGGATGCGCGGCCGCCTGCGGCTCTCTGCTGGCTCCTTCTCTCTATTGCTGCCACCCCCGGGAGCGGCAGAAACGAATGCATAGCCCATAGTTCAGGCGCACTCCTCCTTGCTGAGGGGGCAGATAACGCAAGTTTTTGGCCTCCGGAGCCAAAATGGCGACCAGATCGTGGCATCTTCGCAACACAGGACGGTCCGGGCTCGGGAGGTGGCGATGCGGCAACCCACCAGGCACTGTCGCGCCGCCCGATCCCAAGCCCCGGTGCGGAGTTCCGTTCTGCCGCGGCGCGTCAGTGCGCGGCCAGGTAGCTGCGCGCGGCCTGCAGCTCCGGCCGGCTGGCCGTCGCCCTGGCCATGACCTCCAGCAGCGCCCGGTAATGCTGCGCGGCCCGCGCAGCGTCACCCGCCGCGGCGGCGGCGCGTGCTGCACCGGCGTGGGCACGGGCACGACGCGGCTCGACGGTGAGCGTCGCCTCGTACGCCGCGAGGGCGTCACCGGGCCGGGCCATTTCGAGCAGCAGGTCCCCCTCCAGCTCACGCGCAGGCAGGATCGGCCCCGGCGTGACCGGGTGCTTCTCGACCGAGCCCTCGAGTGCCGATGCCTCACCGGCGAGCCGAAGCGCCTCTGCACTGTTGCCGCGCGCGTGCTCGATCCACGCGGATGCGGCGAGGCGCTGGGCATTCACGATCGTGGCCCAGTACGAGTCGTTCGCCGCCTGGAGCTTCGCTGCGAGTGACTCCAGCGCGGCGACCTCCTCCTGCGCCTGCTCGACGCTGCCGCTCCTTGCCGCACCGACCGCACGGGCAAAACGGGTGATTGCCTCCACGTAGGGCAGTGCACCGACGGGCACGCGCAGCGCGGCTGCCTCGGCCCAGGCATTTCGCTCCAGAGCGAAACGCGCCGGCATGGCCGTGAAGTTGTACCCGAGCAGCCCGCCATACAGGCGGTCGTCGTTCTGCACCGCACGACGGACGACCTCCAGCGCTTCTGCGTCACGTCCCTGCTGCAGGTACGCGTACACCATGTAGTCCATGGGATGTACCGCCGCATCGGGATCGGGCTCCGCCTGTGCGGAGCGCGTGTTCGTCTCGATGGACTCGTCCCAGTAGCCGAGTCGCGTGAAGATGTGCGATGGCATGTGCAGCGCGTGCGGCGCCGAGGGTGCAATGCCCGCATACGCGAACGCTGCCCTGGTGCCCTGCTCCGCGAGGGGTGGCGCGTCGTAGGCGTGGATCAGGTAGTGGGCAAGCCCGGGATGATCCGGGTGCTGCTCGAAGAGCGGCTGCATCAGCTTCGCGGCAGCGAGCTGTCGCGCGAACGTCCTGTCGTCGGGTGGCGCGTTGGCGACCATCGTGCGCGCATGGAAGATCGCGGCCTCCATGTCTTCCGGATGTGCCTCGTGCAGCGCGGCGAACGCAGCCTCCATCGCGCGCATGCGCGTCATGTGGTCGACCGAAGCGTAGTCCGTGTAGTACGCCAGCGCCGCATCGATGTACATCTGCTCACGGTGCGACGCATTGCCGGCGAGCTCCTTCGCCTGCTGAATCGCCGCGAGTCCGTCCGCCAGTGCCTCGCCCGAGGGAGCAGCCCGCGTCATCGGATTGCCCATCAGCGCAACTGCGCGGCCCCAGTGCGCCATCGCGCACTGCGGATCGCGGCGGGCGATATCGCTGAACGCGCTGTCGGCTGCTGCGAACCAGAACGAGTGCAGCATCGCGACGCCGGTGGCGAAGTCCGCGGCAACCTCGTCGGCGCAGCTCACCGCAAACGTCACACTGCCCAGGCGGGTGGGGTCGCCTGCGGGATGATCATGCACCTGCGCGGCGAGCGGTGCCGCGGAAGCGACCGCGGCTGCAATGACCAGGGCGGTGCGTTCCATGGACCTGCGCGTGTGAAGCATGGGGCCTCCGGGGGAACCGGTGAGGACGGGAGGGGCCGGTGGGATACCCGGCACAACAGGACAGAATCGAGCGGGAGTAGGGCCTTGCACAATCCCGGTGGCCGTGCCCGCCCCCCGGATTGGTACTGAACTGTACCCGGAATCGGCGCTACCGCCCGTGGCGCCGGTCCGGTAAGCTTCAGGCATGAAAACCTGTGCATTTCTGACAACCGCGGATCTCACCGGCTTCGTCACCGATGACGATCGTGCCGCCGCTCCGCTTGCCGAGCGTGGCTGGAACGTCGAGCACGTCGCCTGGCGCAGCGACGCCGACTGGGACCGCTTCGACGCAGTGGTCGTGCGCACGACCTGGGACTACCAGGCGTCGCCTGCCCACTTTCTGGAGGTGCTGGAGCGCATCGATGCGTCCCGTGCACGCCTCGCGAACGATCTCGAGGTCATGCGCTGGAACATGGACAAGCGCTACCTGCGTGACCTGGAGGGCAACGGCGTCGCGATCCCGCGCAGCCTGTGGCTGCCGAAGCTCAGCGACGACGACATGCCCCGGCTGTTCACCGAGCTGGATACCGATGAGATCATCATCAAGCCGGTCGTGAGCGCGAATGCGGATCACACATACCGCGTCCGTCGTGAGGAGCGCGGCTGCAGGCCGGAGGAGATCGTCGACGTGTTCGAGGAGCGCGCGTGCATCGTGCAGCCGTTTCTGCCGCGCGTGATCGAGGAAGGGGAGTACTCGGTGATCTTCTTCCTGGGCGAGCTCTCCCACTCGATCCTGAAGACGCCGCGACACGGTGATTTCCGTGTGCAGGAGGAGCACGGTGGCCGGATCACACGCGTGGATGCGTCGGGTGCGTTGCTCGCTGCAGCGCAGCGCGCGCGCGGGCCGGTTGCGCCGCTGCCGCTCTATGCGCGGGCGGACTTCGTGCGGGATGACGACCGCTTCCTGCTGATGGAGCTGGAGCTGATCGAGCCGGCGCTCTACTTCCGGATGGACGACAGGGCGCCCGCCCGTTTTGCGGACGCGCTGGTCACGTGGATGGCAGAGGTCAACGCCTGAGGTCCCGGAGGCCTCGCAGGGTTCAGTTCACGCGGTAGTGCAGCAGCGTCTGGTACTCGTCGCTGCCGCCGCGCTTGCCGACGAGCTGGACCACGTCACCCACGGCCACGGTTCCGCCGCTGAACGTGTTGCCCTGGCGCTCGAGCTGGGTCCACGCGCCGCCACTCACCACGGCGACCTCCTGCGCGTTGGGCCAGACGATCTCGAAGCTGACCGGGGCGTCCTCCGGCAGCACGCCGTCGGCCGGCGCCCGCACCACGCGCACACCGCCCTGGATGCTGCCCACGAGCGGGTACGCGGCGTTGCGGCGCAGGCCGGCCGCACGCAGCTCGGCCGGTGAGAAGCCCGCATCGACCAGCAGGCGGGGCACCGCCGGCATGCGTTCGAACTCGCGCCGGCTCAGTGGCCGCTCCGCGAGCTGCCACTTCCTGTCCTCGGGGTGATGCGAAAGCTGCAGCACCTCGGGCGCCGTGAAGAGGTACGCCCAGCTGAACTCCGGCCGGAACTCGCCGTTCACGACGAGGCCCGCCCCCCAGGTCGGGTCGAGCAGCCTCCACCGCCCGTCGATCTCCGCGGCGATCCACGCGTGGTTCGGATCGCCGACGCTCTGGCCCGGCCGGTAGTCGAAGCCCTTGGCGTAGCCGTTCACGATCTCCGTGCGCAGGCCGACCTCTTCCGCCATGCGCTGGTACAGCTGCACGAAGCCTTCACAGACTGCGGCACGACTGTTCCATACGGCCTCCGGCTTCATGCTGGCCACGCGGCCGGTCAGGTAGCCGCGAGCGTCGTAGCGGAGGTTGCGGGCGGTCCACTCGTACAGCCGGGCCGCACGCGCACTGTCGCTCGCCGCGCCCTCCACGAGGGAGCGCGCGTGCGCGGCGATGCGGATCGAGTCCTGGATCTGTGCAGGCGGACGACGGTCTTCCTTCCCGTCCTGGGCCAACGCAGTGCGTGGCCCGAGCACGAGAGCGAGCATGCCGACGGCGGCAGCGAATCGCTTCATTGCGAACTGGGGATCTCCGGGGGGCGCGGAAATGGTCCGCGCATGTGGAATATCGCAAAACACGCTGGCGAAGTCCACCGCTTCGGTGAAATCCGCCAACGGAAGCCGCCAGCGGTGTATCATGGGGACGGCCTTTACTTTGTTGCCGCACACCGGCGGTCGAAGGGCCGGTCGCATTGCCCTTGCATGGGCGCGCACCCGGCCGCGGCGAGCGGAACCCGGACGCCCTGCGGACAGAGCACCGCATTCGCGAGCCCGACACCTGGCAGCCATGGCATACGACGTCCTGATCATCGGTTCCGGTCCCGGCGGCGCGTCCGTCGCACGAGAGCTCGCGCGGGCGGGACGTCGCGTGCTCATCCTCGAGCGCGGCCGCGACTGGCGCACCCACCGATTGTACGGCACGTATCCGGGCGCGCTCCTGTACGCGGACCGGCATGCCCTGCTCTTCACGCGCCAGGGGCTGAACGTGATCCGGCCGATCATGGTCGGCGGCGCCACGTCCATGTATGCGGCCTGCGCGTCGCGCCCCGGCGACTGGTGGCTGAACGACTACGGAATCGATCTGACGGCAGACGCCGATGCGATCATGCGCGAGCTGCAGATCGCACCCCTGCCACCGGAGCTGCGGGGGGTCGCATCGACGCGGCTCGCCGAGGCGGGCTCATCGCTTGGAATGGAGTGGGCACCCCAGGACAAGTTCATGCTGCCGGCACGCGGCGACGCGTTTCGCTGTGGTGCGCACTGCATGCTCGGCTGCCGCTGCGGCGCCAAGTGGAACGCCGCGGAGTGGATCGACGATGCGATGGCCGCGGGCGCGGTGCTCCAGACCGGGACGCATGTGACGGCCCTGGACGTCGAGGGCGGCGCAGTGCGTCGCATCCGCGGCAGCCGCAACGGCCGGCCGTGGCAGGCAGAAGCGCACACGGTCGTCGTCGCCGCGGGCGGGCTCGGCACGCCACTGCTGCTGCGCACCGCCGGCCTGGACGAGGCGGGCCGTGGCATGGCGATGGACACGACCGTGATGGTGTACGGCGCACTGCCGAACGCGCAGGAGCGCGTCCCGCCGCAGGGCGACGATCCGCCGATGACCTGGAGCAGCACCGACGACGAGCTCGGCGTCATGTATTCCACCCTCATCGATCCATGGCTGATGTATCCGATCATCATGGCGGTGAAGGGCGCGCGCTGGCCGCTCACCTGGCCACGCTGGAAGCGCACGCTCGGCGTCATGATCAAGCTCACCGACGAGCTGAGCGGCGAGATCGACGCGCGCGGTGGCATCGACAAGGGACTCACAGAAACGGATCGCGTGCGGCTCGAACGGGCCCAGGATGTCGCACGAAATATTCTGCGGCGAGCCGGCTGCGAGGAGCACTCCCTCGTGACGACGCCGCTCCGCGGGACACACCCGTCCGCAACAGCGCGCATCGGCAGCGTCGTGGACGACCATCTCGCGACGGAGGTGCGCGGGCTGTACGTCTGCGATGCCAGCGTATTCCCGCGCGCACTCGGACGGCCGACCGTGCTCACGATCCTGGCGCTCGGCAGGCGCCTCGCGCGTGAGCTGGCTGCAGGCCATGCAGCACGTCATGCATCCAGCGTCGAGCCGTAGCGCTACCCCTCGCGCAAACCGTTCGCACCTGTCAGATTGCCGCCATCCCGATTACATCGATCGCATGCGCGGCGCCCTGCGTCGCCTGCCGTACGTATGAGGTAAGAGGAGTCATGCCGCAGAAGCGTCGGACCGGAAGCACCAGGGGCAGCAACGGCACACGCAAGCGCACAACGACCGGGCGCAATGCAGGCAAGGCCGCAGCGAAGAAGCGCACGGCGACCAAGCGTTCGGCAACGAAGCGTTCGGCGACCAAGCGTACGGCGACCAAGCGTACGGCGACCAAGCGTACGGCAACGAAGCGTACGGCGGCGAAGCGTACGGCGACCAAGCGTTCGGCAACGAAGCGTACGGCGGCGAAGCGTACGGCAACGAAGTCGGCCAGCAATAACGGCGCGGCGAAACGTGCCAGCGCCACGAAGAAGACTTCCGCACCGAAGAGCACTGCGACGCGTCGTACCCAGCCGTACGAGGTCCGCCGCTCACCGATCCAGGGCAAGGGCGCCTTCGCCACGCGCGACATCCGGCGCGGCGAGCGGATCGGTGAGTACCGTGGTGAGCGCATCTCCTGGGAGGAGGCGGACCGCCGCTACGACGACGAGTCCCAGGAACGCCATCACACGTTCCTGTTCGAGGTCGACGACGAGACGGTGATCGACGCGGGCGTGCGCGGCAGCGGCGTCAAGTACATCAACCACTCGTGCGACCCGAACTGCGAGGCGCTGATCGAGGATGGCCGCGTGTTCATCGAGGCGCTCAAGCCGATCCGCAAGGGGCAGGAGCTCTTCTACGATTACAGCTATGTCCTCGACGAGCCGCACACCCCGGCCGTGAAGAAGCGCTATCCCTGCTGGTGCGGTTCCAAAAACTGTCGCGGGACGATCCTGGCCAGGAAGCGGTAGCGCGACGCGCAGCTCTGCGGCGCGGCCCGGGCGGCCAGCGCACTGAAGGACAAGCAAACGGGACCGCTGCTCCAGGCGGTACCGTTTCTGTTCGCGATGCCTCGGTTGCTAGACAACGTTGCGCTTATCGAGCGGGGCGGAAACTCGATAAACGTTGCATTTGATTATTCAAGGCAACGTTGCGCGTATCGAAT
>DASTYK010000105.1 GCA_035764935.1 Longimicrobiales bacterium
ATCAAGCTCGACCCGACGCAGACGGTGCTGGTGAACACGACGCTGGGCGTGTACGGCCAGCAGCAGTTCGGCTGGAACGACCGGCTGTTCCTGACCGGTGCCGTGCGCGTGGACAACAACAGCGCGTTCGGCGAGGACTTCGACTTCGTGGTGTACCCGAAGGTGAGTGCGTCGTGGGTGCTGAGCGAGGAGCCGTTCTGGAACGTCGGCTTCGTGGACGCGCTCAAGCTGCGTGCGGCGTACGGCCAGTCGGGGCAGCAGCCGGACGCGTTTGCCGCGCTGCGCACGCTCACGTCCGCGGCGCGCGGCAACGGCACGAGCGGTGTCACGCCGGAGTCGTTCGGCAATGCGGACCTCAAGCCGGAGCGCGGCACCGAGATCGAGCTGGGCTTCGAGACCGCTCTGTTCGACCGGCTGTCGCTCGACTTCACATACTTCAGCAAGCGGACCAGGGACGCGATCCTGGAGCGCGAGACTGCACCTTCGGGCGGCTTCCCAGGCGACCAGTTCGTGAACGTGGGCGAGGTCAGCAACCACGGCATCGAGCTGGCGGCCGTGCTGCAGGCACTGACGCGTGACAACCTGGCGATCGAGATCGGCGGCAACGTCGCAACGAACAACGACGAGGTCGAGGATCTCGGCGACATCCCGTTCATCAGCATCGGCTCGCAGCGGCACGTGGTGGGCTACCCGATCGGCGGCTTCTGGTCGCGCCGCGTAGTGAGTGCTGACCGCGACCCGGCAACGCACGCGGTCAGCAACATCCTGTGTGACGGCGGCCCTGGCGGCGCGCCGGTCCCGTGCGCGCAGGCGCCACAGGTCTACCTGGGCCCGTCGATCCCGACGCTCACCGCGGCCGTCTTCACGAACATCACGATCTCGAACCGCCTGACACTGCACGGCCTGGTCGACTTCCAGGACGGGCACATGCGCTACAACGTGGGCGAGTGGGGCCGGTGCGGCGCGGTCGTTCCGGTCTGCGAGGCGATCTACCGGCCGGAGAACTTCTCCACCGAGTACCTCGCCGGCATCTCGGCCGTGGCGCTGACGAATGCGGTCGATGGCGCATTCATCCAGGAAGCGTCGTTCGCCAAGCTGCGCGAGATCTCCGCGACCTATCGCATCCCGGAGCAGTGGCTCGGGCGCGTCGGCCTGTCGACGGCGTCGCTCACGGTGGCCGGCCGCAACCTGGCGACGTGGACGGATTACCGCGGGCTGGACCCGGAGAGCCGCATCCCGGGCGCCGCCGGATCGGACCAGGCGGTGCTGCCGCAGCTCACGCAGTTCGTCGCCAGCCTCAGCTTCTCGTTCTGATCATGCGCACGCATCCTCGAGGGGGAGACTCCATGAACGTTTTGCGACTCGCACGCCGCTGCCGCGGCCTGCTGGCGCTCCCGCTGCTCGCGACGATGACTGCCGCGTGCAGCGAGATCACGGATCTCGAGCAGAGCAATCCCGGGCAGATCCTGGTGCGCGACGCATACGTGCCCGAGAACGCCGCACTGCTCGTGAACGGCGCGATCGGCGACTTCGAGTGCGCCTACCAGCGCTATGTGGTGGGTGGCGGCCTCATGAGCGACGAGCTCGCGAACGCGTGGCTGCACTCGACCAACTACATGTTCGACGCGCGCAACCACCCGACCAACGGCTCGTACGGCACGACCGGCTGCACCAGCGCGCAGTTCATGGGCATCTACACCCCGCTCTCGGTCGCGCGCACGTCCGCGGACACGATCCTCGCGCGGCTCGAGGAGTGGACGGACGAGCAGGTGGAGGACCGCCAGGGGCTGATCGCGCAGGCGGCCGCGTATGCCGGCTACAGCCTGCTGCTGCTGGGCGAAGCAATGTGCAGTGCGGCCATCAACATCGGGCCGGAGATGACGCCTGATCAGCTGCTGGCCGAGGCGGAGTCCCGCTTCGACCGGGCGATCACGGCGGCCAACGCGGCGGGTGACGAGACCATGCTGCACTTCGCGACGCTGGGCCGCGCCCGAACCCGGCTCGAGCTCGGCAACCTCGCCGGTGCCGCTGCCGACGCGGCGACGATCCCGGACGGCTTCGTCGTGGATGCGGTGGCAGGCGACGGCTCCACGCGCGTGCACAACATGGTCTGGGTCCACCTGGACGTCGCGGGCAACGCCTACTCCTCGATCGAGGACATCTGGGAGAACGCGACGGACATGGGCGCGCCGGATCCGCGCGTGACGGTGATCAACACCGGTCGCACCGGCTCCAACGGCAACACCATCATCCTGGCGCAGGCCAAGTATCCGACGCGCTCGTCACCCGTCCCGATCGCCCGCACGGCCGAGGCGCGGCTGATCGTTGCGGAGCACCTGGTCTCCACCGGCGACCTGCAGGGCGCCGAAGACATCATCAACGAGCTGCACGCGGCGGCCGGTCTGCCGGAGTACGACGTCACCGGGCTCACCGCCGACGAAGTGATGCAGCACGTCATCCAGGAGCGCGCGCACGAGCTGTTCCTGGAAGGGCACCGCTTCGCCGACGCGAACCGCTACGAGCTGCCGCTGTATCCCGCGGCGGGCACGCCGTTCCCGAACGGCGGCACGTATGGCGACCAGCGCTGCTTCCCGCTGCCGGACGTGGAGCGGAACAACAATCCAAACATTCCGAAGCTGTGATCTTCCTCATCATCACACAGAGGTCACAGCGGACACGAAGGGCACAGTGATGGATGCCTCTTTTCACGCAGAGTCGCAGAGGGGCAGAGGCGCAGGGATCATCGTACGCGGC